>JBIPND010000260.1:0-5268 GCA_044374015.1 Luteolibacter sp.
ATCCGACATCCTCCAAGGCATCGGCTCGTCCATCGCCGTTCGCGGGGATACCTTCCTCATCCGCGGCTACGGCGAGAGCCGCGCCAATGGCAGGGTGGTCTCCCGCGCCTGGTGCGAGGCAGTCGTGCAACGCCTGCCGGAATACATCGATGCCGAAGATGCACCTGAAAAATGGTTGCGCGCCGCCAACGGCAGCCCGGTCTCAGTCGGGGACTCCGGCACACCCCTCAACCTCTCGCACATCAACCGGCGATTCGGTCGCCGCTTCGGCATCGTCTCCTTCCGCTGGCTGACGCCATCCACCATCTAACATGACGACCAGACTCTCCACGTTTGTTTCCATTTTTCTATCGGCGGTTCTTGCTGCCGAGGACAAGCCCGGTGCCCAAGCCGCCATTGGTGCCCTCACGCTGCCTGCGGATGCCGATGGCTTGGTCCATTTGCGGACCGGTGAGGGAGCCACTGTGCCGCTTCAGTTGAGCCTCCGGAATTTTTCCACTCCCTTGAAACTCCCAACTGGACAATTCCAGTTGTTCGGGAGTCCCGTTGCTAACAAAACCACTCCGCCAACTCCCCTGTTGACCGTGGCCCTGCCGGAAGGAGTCAACGCCGCCTTTGTGATGGTCTGGACCACGAACGACCTGCAAGGAAAATCGGTCTGGCAATCCAAAGTCATCGATGCCGCCACCTGGCCGGCTGACACACTCAAGCTCATCAACGCCTCAGTAGCCCCGCTAGGCATCGCCGCTGCTGACAAGCGGTTAAGACTCACTACCGTTGGCGCCATCGACTTTCCCGCAGACCAATGGAAGGATCCGTTCCCGGTCGAGATTTTCCGTCTCGCGCCTGTCACCAAAAGTGTCTTTTCCTCCACTTGGCGGGTTTCCGCCGGGCAGCGCGAGTTATGCGTAATCCTAGGCGAAGGCGATGGCATTTTGATCCGCTCCCTCATTGCCCAAGGTCAATCTCTCACAGAAGCCAAACTGCAACCATGATCTTTCCAATGTTGGAAGCGCATCATTCCCTGTTGTGGCACAACCCGTCGCAGACGGTCTGTAAGCCTGGCTCCGCACTCTTCGGGATCATGCCGCCGTTGGCGACGGATTCAACCCCAGGCCTGAACATTCGCGATTTCGTCATCTCACGACCTTGACTTGCCGAACTGTCCGGACCGAAATCGCTACATCAAATTACCACCATGCAAACCCAACTCAAGATCAAACTCGCGGTGTTTATGTTTCTCCAATATTTCATCTGGGGATCCTGGTATGTCAGTATGGGGGCCTATCTCTCGAACACGCTGAAGTTTGAGGGAGCCCAGATCGGCCTCGCCTACGGTGCCTTCGCGATCGGGGCAATGATCTCTCCCTTTCTCGTTGGACTGATCGCCGACCGCTATTTTGCCTCGGAAAAAATCCTCGCCGTCCTCGGCATTCTCGGCGGCGTGATGCTTTTTGCCCTGCCCCAGTTCGAGACATTTGGGACATTCTATCCGGCCCTCATTATCTACTGTGCCCTCTACGTCCCGACCCTGGCATTGGGCAACTCCCTCTCACTGCATCATATCAGCAACCCCCAGACGGACTTCCCAAGGGTGAAGTTGTTCTCGGCGGTCGGTTGGATCGCCGGTCTCGCGGCCCTCAACTTCCTCAAAGGGGCTGAATCCCCGATCCAGTTTTACCTCGCCGGCGGAGCCTCCATTGTCTTTGCCATTTTCTCTCTGATGCTTCCCCATACACCGCCGAAAAAAACCGGGGCGGATGTCAGCCTTGGCGAAATCCTCGGACTCGATGCGCTGGCGATGCTGAAAAAGCCATCCTTTGCGATCTTCATCTTCTGTATGTTTCTCATCTGCATCCCGCTGTATTTCTACTTCGTGAATCTCGGTATCTACCTCACGGAGCTGAAGTGGGAGAACATGCTCGTGAAGACCTCGCTCGCCCAGGTCTCGGATATTGTTTTCTTTCTCCTCCTGCCCCTCTTCCTGAGACGCTTTGGCTACAAGATCACCATCTTTTTCGGCATTGCCTGCTGGGTCGCGCGCTACTTTGCGCTCTCGGGCAGCGTTGACGCCGACAGTGCCACCGCGACCGCGCTGATCTTCACCGCTATCCTCCTCCACGGCGCCTGCTATGATTTTCTCTTCATCGCCGGTCAACTCTACGTCGATGATGAGGCAACCGAACGCACCCGAGGTGCCGCACAGGGTTTCATCGCATTCATCCTCTGGGGCGTGGGGGCCTTTGTCGGAACGCTCCTCGCCGGGAAAGTCCTGGCCCGGCACGCCCTCGCCGAGCCGGTCAACGGACTCTCCCACGACTGGCAGGCGATCTGGCAAACGCCGGCGTGGGGAGCTGCGGCGGTGCTCGTCATCTTTCTCCTTTTCTTCAAGAATCCGGGAAAGCCAAAGGCCTGAGAGGGAACCGGGAGTCCGGGGGATCCCCTCATCACGCGTTTTCGGACTGATAAGAAATCGCTTTTCAAGCGAGACGGGCACGCTCCCGCTGGAGACAACTTCTTTATCCCGGCCCTCCCGTCCTCTCATAAGCTTTCTCAGCGGCCTTCATCCCAAAAGCAATCCCTGACAACCAATCAACGGTGGAGCGATCGCTTGAAATGTCAATAAAGTATCGGAAATAGTGCAATGCGTAATCCTAGGCGAAGGCGATGGCATTTTGATCCGCTCCCTCATTGCCCAAGGTCGATCTCTCACAGACGCCAAACTGCAACCCTAATCTTTCCAATACTGGAAGCGCATCATACCCTGTTATGGCACAACCCGTCGCAGACGGTCTGCAAGCTTGGCGCCCCTTTTCCCCGCCCTCCGGTCCAACCCAATGGCTCTTTCAGGGGCCTCCTGCAGAAAGCAAATTCCTAGCAGCAAGCCCACGCCACCAAAGAACGTGGATGTCAATTGGATGTGACGAACGTTGACTCATGGAAGCTCGGCAGTCACCCGGGCGAATCTCGTCGGACCGCTCTTGGAGATGGTGACGACGATGAGATCGTAGCCATCCATCTCAGTCACCGTATAGGAGCTGCCGCTGGTCGCGCCGATGACAATGTCGTCGGCCGGATTCCAAGTGTTCAGATCACCACTGATCTGAACTTTCAGGCCAACAGGCTGGAGTTTGGATGCGCTGGAACGATTGAAGGTCAGAATGAGGTCGTTGGCGGTGGTCTGCACCTTCGGGCCGACCGAGGCTTGAACGCCGCTCTTGGGATTACCGCCGAGGACAAACTCGAGGAGGTTGTTGAGCCCGTCGTTATCCGGATCTGCGCCTGGCAGTGCCTCATCGCCGACGAGGTCGAACGATGCCGTCCATTCGTCGAAAGGAGCGCCCGAGCCGGGTGCTGCGGTCACATCTAGATAGATGGATTGGGATTCGATATCATCAACGAGAGTTGCAGTGAATCCATCCGGCAGCGAACCCAAGGACAAATCATGAACCTCATATTCACTAGTGTATTGGAACAGGGGATATTGGCCAACCACAGGGCGGACGCCGGTAATGTTCACGGTGACCGGGCTATCAAGGAAGAGTGAGCCGACGGTGATGGGTGCCACGGAAAGGCTGCTGAGCCCATCGAAGGTAATGGTGTTCATCCCGGCTGGGTTATTGAAGTCAGTGCCGACAAACATGTCTCCGGTGGTGCTGATCGCCGGATTGTTACCGCTCGCCGTCACATTGAGTGACGTGCCATCCCGCATGGAGACCGTGCCTGCGCCGCTGCTGATCCGGCCGGTCAAGGTAAGGGTTCCGGCGAGGATCGCGGTATTACCGGTGTAGGTGTTGGTATTTGCTAGGATTAGAGTGGCTGCGCCTGACTTGGTCAGTCCAGTGATTCCGGCGATGCTGCCGGTGCCGCCCAAGGTGTAGTTCTTACTTGCATTATTAAACGTGACGATTGAAGGGTTCACAATTGTGTCAAGAGTGACCGTTGTGGTGGAGGCGCTATCATCGAAGATGACGAATCCTCCCTCGGTATAATTGACAGGTGAGCCATCAGAAATCCAATTGCTCGTGGAGTTAATATCCCAGACGTTGTTGGTTGCCCCGGTCCACAAGGTGTCTGGGGGTCTTGTAACTACGGTGACGCCGTTGTCGATGATTGCAAAATAGTCACCAAAGTTTTCGATGGTCACCTGAGTGCCACCGACTCGAACGCCGTTCTGGGTGAGCGCATTCTGCCATTTGGTGGTTCCATTGAAGGCAATCTGGGACAGCGAGCCGGTCCAGGTTGGGCTGAAATCGAGAACCCCGCTTCCCTCCATCGACAAGACCCCGCTGGTGAGGCCTGCAGCATTGCTGAACCCCGAATTGATCGTGGCGGTGTAGTCGCCGGTGATGTTGACCGTGGAATTCAGCACACGGATCGCCGCGCCGCCGGGCCACGAGGCCCCCACATTCAAGCCCTCGCCGCCGGATAGCGTATTGGAGCCGGTCGGATTCTCAAACGCCAGCGCCATGCCATCGGTGGTGCCGCCGGATTGCACCCATGAGCCGGCATTGACCACCTGGAGGCGGCTGCCGCCTGTGACGGAGGCGAAATTGATCAAGCCTGTGCCAGTCAATTCGTAGGTCACCCGGTTGTTGACTAAAAAGAAGTTGGTGGCTGAGAAGGTTCCCCCGCTCTGGGTCCACTGATAGAGCGTGGTGCCGCTGTTACGCAAGTTGATATCCGCGCCGGTAAGGGTGCCTGCCGTGTGGGAAATCGCGACGGTCCCTTCGGCTGAGTTGACGAAATCGATGGCATACCGGCTGATCGTGCCCGATGCGGCAATCGAGCCGTCTTTGCCAACGTTCGGCAGGCCGTTGGTCCAGTGGGTAGCGATGGCGACATTATTGCCAATAAACCTGGTTCCTGCAGTGACGCTGGTATCAACACTGACTACGGTGACCCCGTTGTCGACGATTGCAAAATATTCACCAAAGTTTTCGATGGTCACCTGAGTGCCACCGACTCGAACGCCGTTCTGGGTGAGCGCATTCTGCCATTTGGTGGTTCCATTGAAGGCAGTCTGGGACAGCGAGCCGGTCCAGGTTGGGCTGAAATTGAGAACCCCGCTTCCCTCCATCGACAAGACCCCGCTGGTGAGGCCTGCCGCATTGCTGAACCCCGAATTGATCGTGGCGGTGTAGTCGCCGGTGATGTTGACCGTGGAATTCAGCACCCGGATCGCCGCGCCGCCGGCCCACGAGGCCCCCAAATTCAAGCCCTCGCCGCCGGATAGCGTATTGGAGCCGGTCGGATTCTCAAACGCCA
>JBIPND010000259.1:0-5268 GCA_044374015.1 Luteolibacter sp.
CCGACGTCGAGGAAGTTGGCGGGATCGCCACCGAAGTGTTTGATGATGTCCATGGTGGCCATCGCGAGGCCGGCGCCGTTCACCAGGCAGGCGATGTTGCCATCGAGGCCGATGTAATTGAGCTCGTGGGCGGCGGCGGCCACTTCGCGCGGATCTTCCTCATCCAGATCGCGCATCGCGGAAATCTCGGGGTGCCGATAGAGAGCGTTGTCGTCGAAGTTGAACTTGGCGTCCAAGGCGTAAACGTGATCGTCGGTGGTGATCACGACCGGGTTGATCTCGACCATCGAGCAATCGCACTCGATGAAAAGTTTGTAGAGCGAGTGGAGCAGGCGTCCGAACTGGCGGGCGGTGGTCTTGAGGCCCAGGTTCTCACAGATTTTCCGCACCTGATAGGCCTGGAGGCCGGCGAGCGGATTGACGTATTCACGGAGGATTTTCTCCGGGGAATTTTCCGCAACCTCTTCGATGTCCATGCCGCCTTCGGTGGAAACGATGATGATTGGCTGGCAGGACTGGCGGTCCATCAGGATCGCCAGATAGAGCTCGCGGCGGATGTCGACCGACTCGGCGATCATCACCTTGCGGACCAGTTTGCCTTCGTCACCGGTTTGTTTGGTGACCAGCGTTTCGCCGAGCATTTTCGCGGCGATCTCGCGGACCGCCTCGGCGGAATCGACGAGGTGCACGCCGCCTTGGAAACCGTTTTTGAAAGTCCCCTTGCCCCGGCCACCGGCGTGGACTTGGGCTTTTACGACCAGGTGGTTGACCGCCAGCCACTTGGCGGCGTCGTAGGCCTCCTTGGGGGTGGAAGCGGCTTTTCCCTTGGGGCTCGGCACGCCAAAGCGGTCGAAAAGTTCTTTGGCTTGGTATTCGTGGATGTTCATAAGTTACGGGATCAAGAAGGGGCGGAACCCGCGCGGAGCCTATTGGCCGCAAACCGACCCGGTCAAGGCATCCTCAAGAAAAATCTCGTCAGGCGGTAGCCAGGCGGTGCGATGCTTGAATCAGCCGCGCGATCCGGCGGTTGAATCCCTCGGCTGCGGCGAGTTGATCAAGGTCCAAATGCATGCGGTAGCGCCAGTAATAGGGCATGATCGCAGGCACGTTGATGCGCTCCGCCTCGGGCTGCGGGTGGCGCATTCCCTCGTCGATCGCCAACAGGTCCTGAAGCGGGAAAATCGCCCACATCGCCGGGGACTGGAGGTGCTGGACGATGATTTTGGCGGCTAGATCTCCGGAAAGCTCTGAAGGTGCCGGGTCGATCCCGAGCATCCGCTTGGCGAATCGCGCGGTCACTTCGGGATCCTCGCGCCACCAGGCACGCAGTGTGGGCATGTCATGGGTCGATGGGCTGGCGACGCTCATGTAAGGCGCGTTCGCCGGATCGAAGAATTCGATATCCGAGGTTTTCGGCATGCGCTGGATCTCCAGCGAAAGGATTCCGAGTTCCCGCAGCACGCCGGGCACGCACGCGGGAACCATCCCGAGATCCTCGCCGCACAGCAGCATCGGGCTGGCCCGGCGCATGGCCGGCAGCCTTTCGTATCCCCTCGCCTGCCAGAAATCCTCCTGGCGGCGATAGAAGTAGTCGATATACAATTCCTCGACGCGCCACAGCATGTCCGGCTCCAGCTCCTGATAGGAACGGGTCGCCTGCATCGAGCAGCGGGGATGGAACAAATTGCCGTTAGATCCCGGCACTTCGAAAAACAGCACGTCGCTCGCGCAATCCAGCAGTCCTGCCCGGATCCAGTCGTTGTGGCCGTTCTGCGGCAGCGTGGCGAAGTGATCGACGATCCGGCGCTGGGTGGCGACGTTTTCGCGGAGCTGCCAGAATCCGGAACCGCAGTCGTGCAGGTAGCAGCCTTTCACCTCCATCTCGGCGTCCCCGAAGCGCTTTGATAGAGAATGGCCGCGGATGTAGGGGCGGCAGAACCGGTTAAAATCAAAGTCGATCCCGCGTTCCCGGATTTCATCAATATGGATCGGCATCGCCGGATCGAAGTGCCCCATGATGCCCTCGACGTGGTCGAAAGGCACCTGCCAGATCCGGAAAAACCCGAGGATGTGATCGATGCGGTAAGCATCGAAATAATGGCTCAACTGCGCAAATCTCGAGCGCCACCAGGCGTAGTCGTCCTGCTTCATCACCTCCCAGTTGTAGGTGGGAAATCCCCAGTTCTGGCCTTTCACGGCGAAGGCATCCGGCGGCGCGCCCGCCTGCGCATCCATCTTGAACAAGTGCGGTGCGGACCAGGCATCGACCGATTGGCGGTCGATGCCGATCGGCAGGTCGCCCTTCAAGGCGAGGCCCTTCTCATGCAGATGGGCGACGGCATCCGCGAGTTGCCGGTCGAGTTCGTGTTGCAGCCAAATGTGATAGGCGACTTCCGGCCAATCCGGATGCGAAGGCTCGGCGAACGCCTGCACGCGGGTTTCGTCGTAGGCGGCCCAATCCCCCCAGCGGGAAAAATCCGCCGTGCCGAAATGGTCGCGCTTCACGCAGAAAACCGCGTAAGGCACCACCCATGCGCGGTTGGATTCGAGGAACGCCTGGAAAGCCTCGTTCGCGAAAACGGCCTTGCGGTGTTTCGCGTAGATCTGCCGGGTGAGCCGGGATTTCGCCGCCATCACCGCCTCGTAATCGACGCAATCCAGCAGATTGAGCGCAGCGCGGGCGGATTTGAGTTCGCTGGCGAATGCGGCGGGCATTGCAAAGTCGAGATCATCGATCCGCAGATAGATCGGGTGCAGCGCGAACACGCTGATCGCCGAATAAGGATACGAATCCGTCCAATCATGCGACGAAGTGGTGTCGTTGATCGGCAAAATTTGAATCAGCTTCAGTCCGACGCCGTGTGCCCAGTCCGCCATCGGTTTCAAATCCGCAAACTCGCCGACGCCCAAGCTGTTCGCGCTGCGCAGCGAGAAAACCGGAATTGCCACCCCCGCCGCGCGGAACAGGCCGGTGGTGTTACGGCGATAGGACTCATCGCTGACCCGGGTGTGCTGGCGCTTGCCGTGGGCTCGTGCGGGCAGCTGGCGGTTGCCGCCCTGCTCCAGGGTGACCACGCATTTCAGCCGCGGATCAAACAAACCGTATTTATACATCACCGGCCAGTCGCTCGGCAGATAGAGATCCTTGCGCCACACGTTAGGCGCGACTTCCTGGAGCGGCACCGCGTGATGCCAACCCCAATCGCCGATCTCCTTGACGCTGCCTATCAGACACGGAATCAACCCGGCCGGAACCGCCGCCATCCGGAGTTGGAAAGTGTGATTGGCATCCGCCGAAGATGTGGGATTTTCAAACGGCCCGCGCGGAGGCAGCACGGCTTTGAAAGCCTTGGTTTCAAATGCGTAGTCCACCGCGCCGGCGGAGCACCACGAATCCAGCAGCAGCAGCGCGTCGAGGTTGGCCGGATCCACCTCCACCACCCGCGGCGCGAGCCATTCGTCGAGTTCGACGCCGTTGCCGGACTGCCGGAGCTGATAGCTGTATTCCAAACTGAGCGGGCCGGTGCCTTTGAGATTCACGGTCGCCTCCCACTGCTGGTCGTTGATCCAGTGCAGCGGGGCCACCTGATCGAAGCGGATTCCGCTCGCGCCCAGCACGACGGCGTATTTCAGCCAAAGTGACTGCCCGGAAACGGTGTGGTAATTCAGTCGGAAAACAATCTTCATGGGGTGCGAATCGTGTGCGGGCAAATGTCCGGTTTGTGGCAACGGTTGGCGATTCGAATCTTTAAGAAGGTTGGTCCCGCTCATCTTGCCGGAATGGTCGCAGACTTCGTGGTGGTGCTGCGTGGGCACGGGCTTGGAAAATCGGGATGAATTGGCGAAGGAGCGACAGGGCAAACCTTTCAGCGAGGAGGAGCGACGCGAATTGCTGGAGCGGGTGCTGGCGGCCCCGTCCGCATCCCGTCCGCATCCCGGCCGCCACCGCTCAGCCAACCGCCCCCCCCCAGCCCATTCGCGTCAAGTTAACCTTGAAAGGAAAATGAATTTACAGGAGGAAAGGGAGAGAACAGAGGATGGGTGGGTTATGAAAGCTCCGCTACTCACCCAAACAGTGAGAGGAGTCGGATCTGTTTTTCGACTCAACCGATTGAATCTCCGTTTCCTCCGTTATCTCCTGTAAAAATCATTCCGGTTTTTAGGGTTAACAGTAGAATCCATCAGAAAATGCAACGCCGGCCGCCTTGCCCAGGGTGAGCCCCTGAAGAGAGAGAATCGCTTTTCAGGGTCCCCACATAGGCTGGTCCGATCAGATATCCGCACCTCCTTGTATCGCGACCCGAGATCGATTCGAATGAGCGCCGCAGCGCTGTGGGAGTTCCAGATATTCCTCCCGAGAGGACGGTTCATGCTAGAGGCGGCGACGGGAGTTGGAGACGGCGGCTTCGGGTAGTGGCGTCTCTCCCGCATGAGGCGTCCCTTCAGGACGCGCGGATTCGAGGGCATCCCGACCCGGCACCGCGTGCCGGGCTTTGATGATCCGTCCCGTGGGGACGAAGAACATCCGCCGGGCTTTGATGATTCTTCCTGTTAGGACGAAGAGCGGGAAATGGGGATAAAGATCAGGGCGATGTCCTGGGCAGGGATGACGCGGGTCCGGGATCGGGTTGTTTGGCGGGGCGTTGGGCTTTTTCGGCTTTTTCCATCAGCATGGCGGTGACGCCGAAGGTCAGGAAAACCAGCATCACGATGTAGAACGCCCAGATGGTGTCTTTGCCGGCGGTGAAGCCGTAGTTGTGAAGGCCGACGCCGAGGAAATTGACGTGCCACCAGGAGAAGGTGACGACGATGGCGGTGAAGACCGAGGCAAAGTGCAGGCCCCACTCGCGGATGAAGCCGCCGAGGCGGGCGTGGAGGATGGCGAGGGTCCAGAGCACGATGAGCAACGCGCCGTTTTCCTTGGGGTCCCAACCCCAGAAGCGGCCCCAGGAGTAGTTGGCCCAGATGCCGCCGAGCACGGTGCCGATGAGAGAGAGGAACAAGGTGAGGCAGATCATGCCGTAAACCGCGCGGCTGAGGGTGCGGCGGAGTTCCTTGTCGCCACCGTCGAGGCGGAGGCCGCGGAAGATCATGTAACCGCAGGAGAGGAAGGCGGCGAGCAGCCCGGCGGAGTAGCCGAGGGTGATGGTGATGACATGGATGGTGAGCCAGAAATTGGAATCCAACACCGCGACCAGCGGGTCCATGTGGTCCTTGGCGTCGCCGAGTTCGTAACGGCGGGCAAGCACGATCAGCAGGGTGCCGAGG
>JBIPND010000261.1:0-5266 GCA_044374015.1 Luteolibacter sp.
CGAATGAATGTCAGCCAAGCCGTGTTCGCCGACCTGCTCAATGTTCCCAAAGCGACCGCTATTTCATGGGAGCGAGGGCTCCGCTCGCCTTCAGGCGCGGCCGTACGTCTGTTGCAAATCGCAAAAAACATTCCCACAGCGCTGGTCGAAACCGCAGCCCGTCCATGAGCGATCGTCCGCGACAGCGGCACCGTGGCTGCGGCGTCTCGCCGCAGACCGTGCGAGGAGCGTCCCGCTCCGGGTCGTCCTCTCAAACGGCCCTTCTCCCGCGCCTCGCCGGCAACCTTCTCCGCCTCCACGTTCAAGTCCCCGATCTCCCACTTCAGCGCCTCCCGCTGCGCGGCAACGATCCGCCCGATCACCGACTCGTCCTTTTCCGCAATGGACCGCGAAATTCATTTCGCCCGCGAAGCGAGGTGCAAAAGAACCGCAGCGGTTTCAGACAATTCTTCAGAACCGCAGCTCCATCAGCCCGCGCGACATGTTGAGCGAAACGGAGGAGTGCGGCACGCACCCCATGGAGCTCTGCTCCATGGGGTGCGGAGCTCTTCTGCTTCTCAGCCGCAAAAAGAGCTCCGCCCCGCATCCGGCAGAGCCGGAGCCACCGTCGGCGCGAGCAGAGCGTCGCGCACGCCGCGTTCATCAAGTTCATCAAGGAGGGGCGGAATCCGTCCGCCCAGCCCATGAAAAGGCCAAGGTGAGGAGGCCATCCGCGATTCCTTGTCATCTCATGGACACGGCGGACACGTTCCGCCGCTCCGTGGGCGCGGTTAGCAAGGAGGGTCGATCTCCGGTCGACCAGTCCATGGGGAGACCCTGAAAAGCGGCTTCCTCGACCTCAGTGGCTGTCCATGGACCCGGCGGACGGATTCCGCCGCTTGTTGGTGGGAAGTCGCGCACTCCGGAGTGCGGCAGGCTCTGCTGCCGCCAGCGGTGGCGGCAAGCCGGTCCATTGCAAACAGATCCAGCAGGTGTCCCGGCTCGATCATGAAACAACCCAGGTGTTTTTCAACGACATCGCGGAGCCCCTGACGCTGAGCCGCAGCGAGTTCCGCCGCCTCAAACAGTTTTTGGAGGACTCGTGCACGCCGGCGGCTTGGGCGGCGGCGGGGGCTAGCGAGTTTGGCGGAAAATTCCGGCCTCGTGACCTGTTCGTCGACGATTCTGCCCGGTTCGTCGACAAAAGCTGGTCTCCTGCATCCGCCGCCCTAGCACCCATGACGACGAGCGGGTGCCGCCCCAGCTGGGTCCATGCCGTCGTTTTCCCTGTGTCTTTTCCCATCATGAACCTTGTTTTGAATCCCAGTCCATCCGGCGCCGCGCCGGCTTGCCGCATGATTTCGTCGGGTCGATGGGCGCGACGGCTCCTGGCATGGGCAGGGTCAGTCGTCTTCGGCGCCATGTCAGGGGGGACCGCCCAGGCCTTCCCGCCGGCGCCCTATTACACGCTGTTCGGCGTGGTGCGCGACCAGGTCGGCCAGACGGTCACCGCGGAGGGCGCGGAGGTGATCCTGCTCAAGGGCGGCGTCGAGGTCGGCCGCACACCGATCACCTCCAGTCAGATCGACCGGAACTACGAGCTCAACATGCGGCTCGACCAGAACCGCAGCGGCACCACGTTTTACACCGACAAGGCGATCGCCGCCAGCGGCTTGTTCAGCCTGGTGGTCTCGATGAACGGCGCGTTGTTCTATCCCATCGAGGTTTCGGGAAACCTCACGGCGGGCAAGGGCGGCGAGCGCGTGAAGCTCGACCTCACGCTCGGCGAGGACAAGGACAAGGACGGGCTGCCGGATACCTGGGAGGCGTGGCAGCTCTACCAAGCCGGGCTTTATCCGGATGACAATGGCCTCTGGGATCTCAGCCTGCTCGACAAAAACGGCGACTTCGACCACGACGGCCAGAGCAACGGGCTGGAATACATCGCCGGCACCTTCGCGGGGGATGCCACCGAGACCTTCGGCCTGACCATCAAGGAAAAGCGGCCGCAGAGCGTGCGCTTCGAGTTCTACGGCATCACCGGCAAGGTTTACACCATCGAGAGCACGCTGGACATGAAGACCTGGACGCGGGTGCCGTTTGCGGTGGGGGCTCCCGGCACCGGTTCCAGCGGCTATCAGGCGAGTGAGGTCGGGATTGTTTCCGCGTTCACCGCGCCGCGTTCGGGAACTTCGGAATTCTTCCGTCTTTCCGTCAGGTGATAGAGAGCAGAGAGCAGAGAATTTCAAACCTAGCCCAATTTTCATGATCGCATTCCATTCATCCGCAACCCCGGCCCGCAGCCTGCGTGCGCTGTGTCTCATGGCTCTTGGCTGCCTGCTTTCCGCTGGCGCAGCCAAGGCCCAGTGGAAAACCACGACCTACACCCTCAAGGGCGGCTGGAATGCGATCTATCTGCATGGCGATGCGAGTTACGACACCATCGAAGCCCTTCTGCCGTCCACCGTGACGGAAGTCTGGCGCTGGAACACCAATCCGGATCAGGTCGGGTTCATTGAGACGCCGTTGATTCCATCCTCCGGCACGGCCGAGTGGAGCGTGTGGAAGCGCGGCCTGCCGGCGGAAAGCAATCTGTCCCTGCTCACCGGACAGACCGCTTATTTGGTGAAATGCAGCGGGACGGTTTCCCAGCAATATTCGGTCGCCCTGAAGCAGAGCCCCCAACTGCCGGCCAACAGCTGGGTCCGCCATGGGGCCAATCTACTGGGTTTTCCTTCGTTGAAAAACGGCAGCACCTATCCGACGATGGCCAGTTATTTCGCGACGTTCCCGGCGGCGATCTCGTCCAATGCGAAGGTTTACAAATACGTCGGCGGGGATCTCGGGATGGGCAATCCGATCCAGGTCTTTTCACCCGGCAGCGAGCGGCTGGACAGCACGCAGGCCTACTGGTTCTCGGCGGAGGTCACTGGAAATTATTACGCTCCCCTCGAGCTCAGTCTGAGCACCAGTGATGGCGGTCTCAGCTTCGGGCGCACGGGTTCGACGATCACCCTGCGCCTGCGCAACCGCAGCGCGGCCGCTGCCACGGTGACCTTCACGCCCGCAGACAGCGAGAGTGCGCCTGCCACCAAAACCTCGGTGGCGGGTCCCGTCGCCCTCACCCGGCGCTCCTTCGATGCGGTGTCGGGCTTGTGGACGGAAACGGCTCTTGCCGGAGCGAGCACCACGGCGGTGGGAGCCAACAGCACCGTCGAACTGAGCTTCGGCATCGACCGCTCGGCCATGACGGGGGCCACCGATGCTTTCTATGCCTCGCTGTTGCGCATCACCGAGAGCTCGGGCCTGATGGATGTCTATCTGCCGGTTTCGGCCAAAAAGGCGTCGCTGGCGGGCCTGTGGGTGGGCGACATCAGCCTCAACAACGTGAGCAGCAAGGTGTCCAACCCTGCCCAGGCCACCGCCACTTTGGGCAATGGGACGGTCAGCGGCCTGACCGTGGTCGGCTCCGGGGGCAGCGGCTACACCAGCGCGCCTGCGGTCACCATCAGCGCGCCGGCTTCCAATGGAAATTCCAGCGCCACGGCCACGGCCACGCGCAGTGCCACGGGCACCGTCACCGCCCTCACCTCCACCAGCGTGGGCGGCGGTTACTCCAGCGCGCCGACGGTCACCCTTTCGGCGCCCACCGAGAGCGTTACCGGTTCGGCCACGGCGAGCTTCGGCGCTGGGGGCGTCACCAGCATCGCTGTTAATACGGCTGGCCTCAATTACTTCAGTGCGCCAACGATTACCATCCCGGCGCCGAGCGGCAGTGGGCGCGCCAGCGCCACCGCCACCGTGACGGGTGGTGCCGTCACCGCGTTCGCCATCACCAGCGGAGGAAGCAATTACAGCCTGGTCTCGCCCAACACGGTGCCGGCCGTCACGGTCACCGGCGGCACGACCAACGCCACGGCTACGGCATCCCTGGGCCTGGCTCTCAACAGTGTCCTCGTCTCCTCCGGGACCCAGGTCTATTCCGCCGCCCCCACCGTGGCGATCACCGGCGGGGGCGCCACCACCGCTGCCACGGCCAACGCGGTGCTCACCGGCGGCCTCGTCACCCGGATCTCCCTTACCAATGGTGGGTTCGGTTACACCTCCATCCCGACCCTCACGTTTTCGGGCGGCACCGTCACCACGGCGGGCACCGCGCCGAGCGCGGTGGTCAATGGCTCCCATTTCAACGTCAGGAGTGTCAGTGTGAATACGGGTGGAGCAGGTTATACAACCGCGACGGTCAGCATCGCGGCGCCTCCGGCCGCCGTCACGGCGACGGCCACCGCCAGCGTGAACGCAGCGGGCGCGATCACCGGGATCACCGTGAACAACCCCGGCACCGGCTACAACAGCGCTCCCACCATCACCGTGCCGGCGCCGCCGGCTGCCGTGCAGGCCACCGCCACGGCCACCCTGACCAATGACACGGTGAGTGGCTACACCCTCACCAATGCGGGCAGCGGCTACCCGAGTGCGCCCAGCGTGAGCGTGACTGCCCCACCCTTCAACCAGCAGGCCACCGCCACCGCCACCCTCTCCGGTGGCTCCGTCACTCGCCTGACGGTCACCAGTGGTGGCAGCGGCTACACGGCGGCTCCCAAGGTCACCATCGAGGCCCCGCCGGTCCTCGGCGGCACGGCGGCTTCTGGCACCTACAGCGTGCGCACCCTGCTGCATGTCTCGGACGACGGCACCGCGCGCCTGCTCTCCAAGGTGTATCTGGGGAAACTGGCGGCCGGCAGCAATGACTTCGGGCTCTGCACCTCGCAGTCCCTGTTGCAGACCTCCTCACTCGCGACCGCGCGGCGGCTTTCCTCGGTGCACCTGCCCTTTGGACAAGTGATCACCGGCTCGGGGGCGGTGGATCTGGGCAGCCAGCTCACCTGCACGGTCACGCTGCCCTACAACGACCCCACCAACCCCTTCGTGCACCAGTTCCATCCGGATCACGACAACCTCAACGCCACCTTCGACGCCACCCTCCCCGAAGGCATCGAAAGCTACAGCGTCACCCGTGTGGGCACCTTCGACTTCACCGCCAGCGCGCCTGAGGGCAGCGCCGTCACCAGCGGCTGGGGCAGCAGTGTCATCGGCGGCACCTATTCCGAAGTCCTCTCCGGGCTCCACAGCGGCTCCATCCAGCTCGGCGGCACCTTCGTGCTCCGCCGCGCCTCCGAGATCGGAACGCTGGCTCAATAAAAATCTGAAAGTTGAAAGCTGAAAGCTGAAAGCTGAAATGAAGACAAAGAAAATGCCAGATATCAGCATCTTCTAACTTATAACT
>JBIPND010000262.1:0-5261 GCA_044374015.1 Luteolibacter sp.
TTCGCTCTTCGAAGACAACGCGGAATTCGGCCTCGGCATGCGCGCCAGCCTCGATCAATCCCGCGTCTTCGCCGATGTTCTGTTAAAAAATCACGCTGCCTTGTTAGGCGACGAGCTCGTCACCTCCATCCTCGAAGCCGACCAAACCACCGAAGCCGGCATCCACGCCCAGCGCGAGCGCGTCATCACCCTCCGCCAGTCCCTCAAAGGCATCGCCACCACCGAGGCCCGCACCCTCGATCAAATCGCCGATTACCTCGTCGAAAAAAGCGTCTGGATCGTCGGCGGCGACGGCTGGGCCTACGACATCGGCTTCGGCGGCCTCGACCACGTCATCGCCTCTGGCAGAAATGTCAACATCCTGGTGCTGGATACCGAAGTTTATTCTAACACCGGCGGCCAGCAATCGAAGTCCACCCCGCTCGGCGCGGTCGCGAAATTCAGCATGGCCGGCAAGGCGCTGCCGAAAAAAGACCTCGGCCTGATCGCCACCACCTACGGCTCGGTTTACGTCGCCCGGGTCGCGATGGGCGCGAAAGACAGCCACACCGTCTCGGTTTTCCGCGAGGCGGAAAGTTATCCCGGCCCGTCGCTGATCATCGCTTACAGCCACTGCGTCGCCCACGGCTACAGCATGTCCCAGGGGCTCGAACAACAGAAACGCGCCGTCGCCTGCGGTTACTGGCCGTTGTTCCGCTTCGACCCCCGCCGCGCCGACCGCGGGGAAAACCCGATGAAGCTGGATTCCGCCGCGCCCAAAGGTTCGCTCAAGGATTTCACCCGCAACGAGACCCGTTTCCAGATGCTCGAACGCATCAACCCGGAACGCTCCGCCTTGCTCCAGGACATGGCTGCGGAATCGATCAAGGAACGCTTCGCCCACTATCAGCAAATGGCGGCCGCGAAAGTTCCGGAAACCCCTAACACTCCAGACTGACCGCCATGAAACTCGCCACCACCTACCTCGGCCTGCCCCTGAATAACCCGGTGATGCCCGGGGCTTCGCCGCTGGTCGACCAACTCGACAACGTCCGCCGCCTCGAAGACGCCGGGGCCGGGGCCATCGTCATGCATTCGCTCTTCGAGGAGCAGATCACCAACGACCAGATCGCCGAATTCGCCCACACCGAAACCCATGCCGAATCGTTCGCCGAAGCGGTTTCCTACTTCCCGCGGATGGAGGACTACGCGATGGGGCCGGATCGCTATCTGGATCAGGTTTCACTCATCAAAGAGTCCGTCAACATCCCGGTGATCGCCTCGCTCAACGGCGTCAGTCTCGGCGGCTGGATCGACTACGCCAAATGCATCGAACAGGCCGGGGCCGACGCGCTCGAACTGAATGTCTATTACATCGCCACCGATCCCGATGAATCCGGCACCGCCGTCGAAGCCCGCACCCTCGACATCCTCCAGGCCGTCAAGGAAACCGTCACCATCCCGATCGCGGTGAAACTCTCGCCGTTCTTTTCCTCGCCCGGCCACTTTGCCAAACAGCTCGACGTGTTAGGTGCGGCGGGCGTGATCCTGTTCAACCGTTTCTATCAGCCGGACATCGACATCGAGGAGCTCGAAGCCACCCACCGCCTCGATCTATCCAACTCCACCGAACTCCGCCTGCGCCTGCGCTGGGCCGCCATTCTCCACGGCCATCTGAAGGCGGACATCGCGGTTAGCGGCGGCGTCCACACTGTCGAAGACATCATCAAGGCCATCATGTGCGGGGCCAGCGTCGTGCAGGTCGTTTCCTCGCTTCTCAAATACGGCCCGACCCATATCGGCGACCTGGTCAGCGGTCTCTATCAATGGATGGAGGATCATGAATATGAATCCGTCGATCAAATGCGCGGCAGCATGAGCCTCAGCCGCTGCCCGGATCCCTCCGTCTTCGAGCGCGCCAACTACCTGCGCGTGCTGCAGCTCTGGAAAGTCTGAATTAAGGAGCTGCCGTCGACGAAGGTCGATTGACCCGGAGGGGCAGCCGGAACTAGCCAGTGGTGTTAGCCCTGATCTTTATACACATTTCCCGCCTCCTCGGAGGAATCTTCGGTCCCAACGGGACCTTTCATCGCAGCCCGGCACGCAGTGCCGGGTGGTTGGCATCGGCATGGGCTTGCGTCCTGAATGGACGGCTCATGCGGTGGGCGGCGATGGCATCTGGAGACGACCGCTTTGAGCATTGGCGCCTCTCCCAAATGAGGCGTCCCTACAGGACGCGCGGATTGCAAGGATCCCAGCCCGACACTGCGTGCCGGGCTTTGATGATCCGCCCCGTTGGGACGAAGAGCGGGAAATCGGTCACTCCCTATCTCCGCTTCTTGCCGCCGCCCATCTTTTTGCGGCGCACCGGTTTGATCGGCGAGGTGTCGAGCAGCGCGGTGTAGATGTAATCGAAGTCTTCGAGCTTGCGGCGCGGGATCGGCTGGTCGATGAAAATTTCCACCGACTTCGCATAGTCGAGTTCGTCGGCGGTGAGGATGGTGAAGGCGTCGCCCTCGGCCCCGGCGCGGCCGGTGCGGCCGATGCGGTGGACGTAGTCCTCGGCATTTTCCGGGACCCGGTAGTTGATAACGTGCGAGACGTTGGAGATATCGATTCCGCGGGCGGCGACGTCGGTGGCGACCAGGATTTCGTATTCACCGGCCTTGAAGCCTGCGAGGGCTTTCATGCGGTCCACCTGGTTGATGTCGGAATGCATCGCGGCCACTTTGACCTGGCCGGTGGTTTTGATCAGCGAGGTGAGCTGGTCCGCTTCCTTGCGGGTGCGGGTGAAAATCATCACCGAGTGGTAGTCGGTTTGTTTGAGAAGTTCCAGCAACAGCTCGTCGCGCTGGTCCATCGCGACCGGATAAAACGCGTGGGTGACGCTGGTCGGGATCGAGGTGCGGGCGATTTCGATGCTGAGCGGATCGGTGAGGCACCATTGGGCGAAGGTCTGGATCGCCGGCGGCATGGTGGCCGAGAAAAACAAGGTTTGGCGGCCTTCCCACGGGCAGAGGTTGACGATTTTGCGGACTTGCGGGAGGAAGCCCATGTCGAGCATGCGGTCCACTTCGTCGAGGATGAGCACCTTGATTTCGCCGAAGCGCATCGAAGTGCGGTAAAAATGGTCCACCAGGCGGCCGGGGGTGGCGACGACGATGTCGGCACCGGCGGCGAGTTGTTCGGACTGGGTGCCAAGGCCGACGCCGCCGTAAAGCAGGGCGACCTTGAGGCCGGTGTGTTTGCCGTATTTTTCAAACTGCTCGGCGACCTGATGGGCAAGCTCGCGGGTCGGCTCGAGCACGAGAATCTGCGGTTTTCCCAGCTTTTCGATCTTCGAAAGGGTGGGGAGCGCGAACGCGGCAGTCTTTCCGGTGCCGGTTTGGGACGCACCGATGAGGTCGCGCCCTTCCAGAATCAGCGGAATCGCTTGTGCCTGAATCGGCGTCGGAGTGGTGTAACCGGACTCCTCAATGGCTTCCAGGACGGCTGCGGAGAGCCCAAGTGTGTCAAATCCCATACGCGGGCCTAGGTAAAGGGCGGAGCCGTTGCGGTCAAGGGGCGATTGCAACGGGGCCAAGAAGCGCGGCCCTTTGGGCATCGAGGTCGGCGACCCGGTTGGAGGATTGACGCGCGAATCGAGGGACTTCAAATTTCCGGCCATGACCCGCAACGCATTCAAAATGAAATTGAAGCCCGGCAACACCGCCGAGTATCGGAAACGCCACGACGATATCTGGCCGGAGCTTTCCGCCGCGCTCACCGCCGCCGGCCTCTCGGACTATTCGATCTTTCTCGACGAGGAAACGCTCAGCTTGTGCGCCGTGCAAAAACTCGCGGACGGCCACACCGCGGACCAGCTCCCGTTCCATCCGGTGGTGCGCAAATGGTGGGATTTCATGGCCGATCTGATGGAGGTGAATCCCGACAATTCGCCGGTCTGCGTCCCGCTGCCCGAAATTTTCCACGCCCGCTGATTTGTCATCTCAACCGGTGATCGCCGCCGCCGCCGTCCGCGATCCCGGAGCCGGCGGGGTGGGGCGGTCTGCGGGAAGCTGCTCGATGATTTCCCGGATTGCACGTGGATGATCTTGCGCACATTGTCGAACGGAATCTGGTAACACCAAGCCGCGAAAACCGCCTCCAAGGTCGCAAAATCGGCCGCCGAATCCGGCGAAATTTCGAACCGCTCCAGCACGCGCTCCAGCAAGCCACGCTCAAGTGAATTTGCGGAATCATCAGCCACGCCTCAGGTCTAAGCGGAATCTCCAAACCGCCAAGCGCAAACCCCGTCCGGTGTGCGGAAAGCGGGGGTGGGATTTCATCACCCGGCAAGTTTGACCTTGATTTCATGAGAGCCGCCACCGGATGATCGTGACTATTTCCTCTGTTTTTCGCCATCCGGCTGAGCGTCAAGGGGTTGTGTGGAAATTTTGGTAAAACTGGCGCGCACATTGCTGCATCACCCCCCCAAGTCCGGATTTTCACCCAAATTCCCCGGCATTTCACACCATCCAACCCAGACCGCCAATGAATCTGATCCCAAACGTCCTTCGTGGAATCGTCCCCGCTATGGCACTCGCCTTGACCACTTGGTCGGCGATGCCGCATGCGTTCGCCCAAGACCCTCCGGCCCCCGTGCCCGCCGAGTCGGTTGCCGAGCCCGCACCCGCCGCGCCGACCATTGAAGAGCGGCTCGCCGACATCGAGGCCTACATGAACAATGGCGAACGCCCGGAAAAAGCCAACGGTGCCGAATCGCTGGTGAAAGGGCCCGGTCCCGGCCACAACGCCTGGCAAATGGTCAGCACCGCGCTGGTCCTGTTCATGACCCTTCCCGGCCTCGCACTTTTCTACGGGGGCCTCGTCCGCCGCAAAAACGTGCTTTCGGTGCTCGCCCAGTGCCTCGGCATCGCCTGCGTCGTCACCCCGCTGTGGTGGCTCTGCGGCTACAGCCTGACTTTCGGCGCTGGAAATTCATTTTTCGGCGACCTCAGCATGGCGATGTTCAAGGGCGTCGAGCCGGGCAATGTCGGAGCCGGCTTCGCTTGGATCTCGGACAGCAGTTGGGCGATGTTCCAGCTCACCTTCGCGATCATCACCCCGGCGCTGATCGTCGGGGCCATCGCCGAGCGCATGAAATTTTCTGCCATCATCGCTTTCGTCGTGCTGTGGATGTTCGCCGTGTATTTCCCGTTCGCCCACATGGTCTGGGCCGGCACCGGCTTCATGTGCGGTCCGCTCAATGCCGACGCCGGAATCAAGGCGATCGACTTCGC
>JBIPND010000263.1:0-5248 GCA_044374015.1 Luteolibacter sp.
CGGTTTACCGTGCTCTTGAAGAGGCAAGCTAAAGCTTGAACTCCGGACCGCGGAATGATAGCTCCCACGCGCAAAGCGGCTGCGGGCATTTCTGCGCGGCACCCCATTGGCCGCGTGCCACCAAACGGCGGTCTGGAGTTCACGGTTTACCGTGCTCTTGAAGAGGCAAGCTAAAGCTTGAACTCCGGACCGCGGAATGATAGCTCCCACGCGCAAAGCGGCTTCGGGCATTTCTCTGCGGCACCTCCTTGGCCGTGTGCCACCAAACGGCGGTCCGGAGTTCACGGTTTACCGTGCTCTTGAAGAGGCAAGCTAAAGCTTGAACTCCAGACCGCGGAATGAAGTTCCCGAGCCGGAACTCGTTTCGGCAATTGGCTCAGGGTTGGCCGGTGATCTGGACAGTTGCCGATGGCAGCCCATCCACCGTGGCGGTGACGGTGATTTCACCCGCTGCGGTCGCACGCAGGATCGCCAGCGCGCGGCCTTGGAACGCCTGGCGCTGATTCGCTTGAAACCGCTCGATGCTGACGACCGAGCCGCTGTCCACCGCGATGATCTTGCCCGGGCCGGAAACGTTGAACTGGATGAGATCGTCGGCCGAGGGCACCAGCGTGCCGTTTTCATCCAGCAGGTTGATTTCGAGATGCGCGACCTCGTCGAAACCGGTGCCGAGGGTTGGTTGATCGGCGAGGATCGCGAGTTTGGATGGCTTGCCCGCCGTGCGGAGCGTGTCGTTGGCGACTTCCTTGCCACCGATGAAGGCGACCGCCTTGAGCGTGCCGGGCTGATAGGGAATCTTCCAGTTGAGCGATCCGGCGTCCTTGCGGGTTGCTTTTTTCCCGAGCGATTTTTCATTGAGGAACAACTCAACTTCTTGCGCATTGCTATAGATTTCCACATTCTCATCCTGCGCGCCGGGATTCTCAGGCGTCCAGTCGTGGAACAACACCTGGCGGCGCTTCCATTCGAGGTTTTCGTAGCCCGGGTCCGCGGGCGTGGCCGCCGTCATGCCGATCCGCCGCAGCGCGCGCACCATCGGCTTTTCACTCCACCAACTCTGCCGTTCGAATCCGCGCGGCTGGACGAAACCCGCGCGATCCAGCAGCCCGGCGTTGAACACGGTGAGCGGCCAGCTTCGCGACTCGCCGAGGTAGTCGATGCCGACCCATAAAAATTGCCCCGAGTGCTGCGGATGGTCGCGGCAGGCGAGCCAGGTGGAGCGCTCGTGGCCCTGCTCGGTGCCGACGATTTTGCGGCCGGGTTTGGCTTTCCATGCTTCTAGCAGTTCCTGGTCACGGTAGTTGGTGCCGATCACGTCGAGCATGTCGGCGAGGCCGTTTTCATAATCGCCGGAAACATTCGGGCGGAAAAGTCCCTGAGTCACCGGCCGGGTGGGATCGAGCTCATGGCAGATATCCACCAGCCCGCGGAGAATGGGTTTGGCGATGTCCGGCTTGGGGGTGTCGTGGATTTCATTGCCCACGCTGTAGAGAATCACGCTCGGGTGGTTGCGGTCGCGCAGGACGCCCTCGCGCAAGTCGGTGTGCGCCCACTGTTTGAAGAATAAATGATAGTCGTGGGGGTTTTTGCCTTTGGTCCAGCAGTCGAAGAACTCCAACATCACCAGCATGCCCATGCGGTCGCAGAGATCGAGAAACTCCGGCGCGGGTGGATTGTGGGCGGTGCGGATGGCATTCACGCCTAACTCCTGCAATCGCTTGAGCCGGCGTTCCCAAACCGCGAGCGGCACGGCCGCGCCGACGGCGCCGCCATCGTGATGCAGGCAGACGCCCTTGAGCTTGAAATTTTTGCCGTTGAGGCTGAATCCGGTTTTCGAATCAAACACCGCCGCGCGGATGCCGAAGGGCGTGCTGACCTCGTCGAGCACTGTTTCTCCTGACATGATGCGGGTGACCAGCGTGTGAAGCTGCGGCGATTCGAGATTCCACAATTGCGGCTTTGAAATTTGGATCTGTTGGAAAGTTGTGTTAGTTTGTCCGGCGGCAAGCGTGGCGTCGGAGTCGGTGGAGGAAATCGTCTTGCCGTCGGGCGCGACGAGGGTCGAGCGCAGGGTGATCTTCGCCGGCTCTTGGGTTAGATTTTCGATGGAGGTCTGGATGTTCACCGTGGCCGACGTTTCACTGACATCCGGGGTGGTGATGAAAACTCCCCAGGGCTCGACGTGCGCGGGGTGTGCGCTGACGAGACGCACGTGGCGGTAAATTCCCGCACCGGAATACCAGCGCGACGCGGGCTGGGCGGAGGTGTCGGTTTTCACCACCAGCAGGTTTTCCGCGCCGGGCTTGAGTTGGTCGGTTAGATCATGACGAAAACTGACATAACCGTTCGGCCTGCGACCCAAAGAGTGGCCGTTGATCCAGACCTCGCTGTTGGCCATCACCCCGTCGAATTCGACCCAGAAGCGCCGGCCATGGGTTACCGCGGGAATTTCCAGCGATTTGCGGTACCACGCCACGCCGGAGGGCAGCCAGCCGCCGGTGCCGGTGGTGGGAGCGGATTGCTTGAACTCGCCCTCAATGCTCCAGTCGTGCGGGACATCGAGCTTCCGCCACGCGGAATCGTCGAGCCCGGGCTTTTCCGCGCCGGGAGCATCGCCTTGGAAAAATGCCCAGTCACGATCCAGCGAAACGATGGAGCGGGCCGGAGCGGCGTGCGCGGACAAGGGGATGCCAAAGGCAAAAACCAGAATTCGGGAAAGATGATCGATGAGTTTCACAGCTCATTCCAACCCGGGTGCCGGAAAAAAACCAGTCACCGGAATGGGTTACTTTCAAGTGGCGGTTCCGGGCCACTTCTGTTAATCCTTTTTGCGGTTGCCGCCCGCACCACAGGGAGTGTGGTCGCTCCCTAACTCCCCAAATTCCATGAAGCCACTCCACCTCCCGGCCATCGCCGCCATCGCCATCTATCAGTCCGCGTTTGCCCAGGCTCCGGCCAGCTTTGAAAGCGCGGTGCAATTCGACACCGCCGAGCTCCTGCCCGCCGCAGTGTTGCGCGGCCCCTCGCACCGCGTGCGCGAGCTCGCCTTCACGGATGGCTTCATGGCCCACTTCGACATCGACACCGACTTCGGAACCTTCGAAGCCATCGGCGTGCCGCAGGTGGGCCGCCGCATCGTCGAGGCCGAGGCGGTCCGCAAACTGGTGGAAACGTCAAAGGGCGATTTGTTCGCCGAAGGCCTCAAGCGCTCCATCACCCAGCCGATCGATGCGGTCAAAAACATCGCCAAAGACCCCGTCACTTCGATCAAGCGCGTGCCCAAAACCGTCGGCCACTTTTTCAGCAAAGTCGGTTCCTCGATCGAAAGCGGCGTCAACAAGGTGAAGGAAAGCAGCGAGTCCGGACAGGGCCCGTCGGCCAGCCAAGTCGGGACCACCGCGAAAAACATCGCCGGCTTCGACAAGGCGAAACTCGACACCGCCAAGCAACTCGGGGTGGACCCTTATTCCGACAACGTCCGGCTGCAGGAGGAGATGGACAAGGTCACCTGGGCGTTCTTCGCCGGTGGCATGCCGCTGCGGATCGGGGCCGCCGTGGCATCCGCCGGAATGGCCGTCGCCGCCACCAACATGGTCGGCGTGCCCGAGGAAGCCTACGCCCTCACCCAGTCCGAACTCGCCTTCCGCGACAGCAACTCCCTCACCGCGATGGGCTTGAAAAGCGAGGACATCCGGGCTTTTCAAATCCAACCGAACCTCAGCACCACCCGCCGCCACCGGATCGTCAAGGCCTTGGAAGGTCTGCCAAAAGCCGCCGGCCGCGGCCGCATCATCCTGCTCGCCAATTCCTGCGCCACGCCCGGGCAGGCGGATTTTCTCATCGCCGCGCTGTCGATGTTGGAGGAGCGCCAGCGCGCGGGTGCCGCCGATTACCAAAGCCTGCATGTCTTCGGCCGCCTTGCGGGTGGCACCACCGCCAACGGATCGATTGAAGTGCCGGCCCCCGTCGATCATGTCACGTGGACCGAACAGGTCGCCGCCTTCGCCCAACGCGACGACCTCGGCACCGCGCCCAAAGTGCTGGTCCACACCGGAAAATTCTCCGCTGCCGCCACCGCCGGTTTCACCGCGGCCGGTTGGAAAATCGTGCCAGTGCCATACCCGGGCCAATCTTCCGTATCCGCCCCGCACCCCACCGATTGACGATTGATGATAGGGAGGGTGATCCTGAGCAATGGTCGGGGGGGGATCGCCTCGGCTGGTTCGGTTTCTCTTGTTTTCCGCTTGTAGCGGCGCTCTATGAGCGTCGACGCCATTGAGAAAGCCGAAGTTGGTACCGTGTTTGTCCACCCAAGCGGTGGGTGCTCCTGGCTCCCGACGCCTGGCAGGCCGCCGCCGAGCGGCTCGCTGAAGTCGACCGCTCCACCGACCGCAAGTCCGCCGCCAAAGCCCATGTCGAGGCCCATGTCGAGGCCCTCGAAACCCGCTTCGCCCGCTGAGAATCTTCCCCCGCCCGCCACCCCGTAAATCTTTATCGGCTACGAAAACGTCAGCGTGTCGGGTGCCGTCAGCCACTCCACATGGCCGGACGTGGTGACTTGCCAAGGGGCTTCGGATGTGGCATCAGATTCCTCATGAACGCCACGCTCAGTCTCGATGAAGCCGGCAGGCTGGTGCTGCCAAACACCGCCCTGCGGGTCCTTGGCATGAAGCCGGGTGATCAGGTTCGTGCCGATGTCAGTCCGAACCGCATCGAAATCTGCCCGGAGCCACCCGCTGTTTCCGAGGGGGTGATCGAACATGGCGTTCTCGTCATGGCGCGGCAGGGTGTCCGGATGGACGCCGTCGCCGCCGTGCTGGCCGACCGTGATGCCTTGGCCGACCGCTCACTTCCGCGATGAGCGCTCTGCTCGACAGCTCGGTGCTTGTCGCGGCGCTCGCCTCCGATGAACTCAAGCACCCCGAGTGTCTCGCCCTCCTGCTGAAAGGCGGCAACTGCATCTATTCCCATGCGCTGCTGGAAACCTTCTCAACGCTGACGGGCGGAAAACTCGGCGTCAGGGTCACCGCCGATTTCGCCGTGCGGATGCTCGCGGAAACCGTTCTGCCACGCGTGAGCGTGATCGAACTTTCCTCCGCGGAAATCATCGCGGCACTCGCCGTCGCCCAGTCCCGCGGCGTGCGCGGCGGCTGCGTTTATGACTACATGCACCTAGTGGCGGCAATGAAGGCCGGCGTCTCCATGATCCACACCCTCAACATGGACGATTTTTTGCATCTTCGACGCG
>JBIPND010000264.1:0-5245 GCA_044374015.1 Luteolibacter sp.
AAACCGGGCGCTTGGCCTTGACCTGGTTGGAGCAGGAGGTGATCGCTCCGCACAACGGCAACAGCGCAACGAGCAAGCGAAGAAAGCCTTTCACGGCGGGCAAATTCTCAAATTTTATTAAGAAATTCAAATTATTTGATATCGCTGTTGCCGAGGAACTCGACGATCTGGGCCAGCGCCCGCGAGCGGTGGCTGAGCGAGTTTTTCATCGTATCCCCGAGTTCGGCGAAAGTCTGCTCGTGGCCTCCGGGAACGAACAGCGGATCGTAGCCGAAGCCGAGTTTGCCTTTGAGCGCCTCGACGATGCTGCCCTCGACGGTGCCGCTGAAATTCGCCTGCTCCCGGCCGCTGCGGGCGAGCACCATGGTGCAGCGGAAGCGCGCGCGGCGATCGGCTTTGCCGGCCATTTCGGCGAGCAGGCGGGTGTTGTTTTTCGCGTGGTTGCCTTCTTCACCGCCGAAGCTGGACGACCAAACGCCCGGCGCCCCATCCAGCGCGTCGACCTCCAGCCCGGAGTCGTCGGAAAGCACCCAGCCCTCGACCACTTGGCTGATGCGCTCCGCTTTGAGCCGGGCATTTTCCAGAAAGGTCGTCCCGGTTTCTTCGATTTCGGGGAAATCGGGAAACGCCGTTGCGTCCAGCACTTCGAAGCGATCGCCGATCATCGCCCGGATTTCCGCGGTTTTATGGGCGTTGCGGGTGGCGAGGATCAGACGGGGAGGCGTTTGCATGACCCTTCGCTAAGAAAATTGCGGGCCGATGGCGAATTTTTTTGAATAATTCGGCCGCTCGCTACGCTTATAACTATGATGAAAGCAATCACCTGGCTCGCCTCAGTCACCGTCGGCGTCGCCGCCCTCACCTCCACCGCCTTCGCCAACACGCCCGCCGGTTGGACCACCGATCTCGAAAAGGCATTTGAAAAAGCCAAAGCGGAAAAGAAGTCCGTGCTCGTCGAGTTCACCGGGTCCGATTGGTGCCCGCCGTGCATCGCGATGCGCAAGAACGTTTTCACCAAAAAGGAATTCGTCGCTGAAGCGTCGAAAAAGTTCGTGCTCGTTGAACTGGATTTCCCGAATGGCGACAAAGCCGTGAAGGAGAAAAACCAGCCGTATGCCGAGAAATACAACATCGAAGGGTTTCCGACGGTGATTTTGTTCACGCCGGAAGGGAAGGAGTTCACCCGCTTTTTCGCCTCGGAGTTCCCGAAGACCGATTTGTTCCTCAAGCACCTCGAAGCGTCGCTTGAGAAAAAGGAACTCGATTGATTTACCACTCTCCCAGCACCATCACCCCGCCCGGCCCGCGCCGTGGCGGGGATTTTTAATTGCCCACACACTCCATGAAAACACTGCTCACAACCATCGCCATCGTGATCGCCTCATCGTCCCTCGCCCTCGCCGGCGCCACGGGTTGGGAAACCAACTGGGAGGCCGCCAAGGCGAAATCCAAGGCCGGGAACAAGCCGATCCTGATCAATCTCACCGGCTCTGACTGGTGCGGCTGGTGCATCAAGCTGGAAAAGGAAGTGTTCTCCAGCAAGGAGTTCCAGGAATTTGCCGCCGCGAACGTGGTGTTGTTCGAAGCGGATTTCCCGAAGAAGAAGGCCGTGCCCGCCGAGCTGAAGGCGCAGAACGAGATTCTCAAAAAGGAATACCTCGCGGGCGGATACCCGACGGTTTACCTGCTCGACTCCGAAGGCAAAAAGCTCTCCAAAGACATCGGTGAACTCAAAGGTGGCATCCCGGAATACATCAAGACCATCACCGAATTGATCGCGAAAAAGTAATCCCAAGCCAGCCTAAACAACCGGGCCGTCTGGCTGCGGGTTTGATCAGCGTTTGGCGATCGCCGCCTTGCCGCCGCGCATGCCGAAGAACGAGGAGCGTTGGAGCATCAACTTGGCTGCGCCGCGATGCGCCATGCGCTTTGCGGCCTGCTCGGACTCGGAGGAGACCCCGCGCAGCGGGCTCGTCACGCTGACAGGGAGCCTGTAAGTGGCTGTTTGTGATGTTTTCACCAGCTTGCTGCCATTCAAGCTTGCGACGCTTGCGACGGTAGGGCCCTTGCCAAGACTGGAATCCCGCCCCGCATCGCTCGACGCGCTCATCGGGGTGGTGACAGGGTAATTTCTCTGCCGCCGCCGCTGGCTAGAATCCCGGTGGCGGTAGGTCAGAGCGCCGAATCACGGTGACCGGGTTGACCGGTCAGTCGGTGGATCCTGCGGGCCGGCCGCTGGCGAAAGCACACCCGCCGCCGCTATTTCCAGCGGTAGGTGAGGGTGAGGGGGATTTCGCGGATCACCGCATTCTCGGCGGGGAGCTCCGGAAATTCGGGGTGAGTTCCGAGGTGGAGCGTGAGGGGTTTTCCCGGTCCGGTGAGGGTGAGCGTGCGGAGGAGCGCTCCGGATTCGGCACGCCAGGCATCGCGCAGGATTTGGTGGCCAATTTGCACGATGAAGGTGGGATTTCCGGCGGGGTCGAGCTGGTAGCCTTTGAAGCGGGCCTCGGCGGGGAGCGACTTGGATTTGCCGAGGTTGACGAGGTTTTCTCCGGCGGGCGGGTTGTTGGCGGTGCCGCGGTCGAGCCATTTGGCGGTGCCGTCGAGGAAGGCGCCGGTCCACAATAGTTCGGGGCCGAGGTGGTCGGCGGACCAGGCGAGGTTGAGGCCGCCGGGAAAGCCGACGCCGATGGCGCGGGGAGTGGTGCCGGTGATGAAGTTGCGATAAATGACGGGCCGGCCATCGACGGGGCCGATGGGCAGCGGCTCGCGGGCCTTGGGGGCGGTGTCCCGGGTGGCGGTGAGCCAGTGGAGTTGTTTACCCTCAAATGGCCGCCAACCGATGGAAATTCCGCGCTCGTCCTTGTTCTGGAGGTATTCGACGCGGATTGGGTGGAGGCCTTGGGTGAGCGGGATGCGGGAGCGCTGGACGCGGGAGCCGTCCATCGGACCGAGGCCGTGGACTTCGAGGATGTTTTCGCCGTCGATGAGGATTTTTCCGGCGTCGTCGGTGTCGAGGGAGAAGAGGTAGTCGCCAGCGGCGGGGACTTCGAGTTGGCCTTCCCAGACCATGGCGTAGTGGTCGGGGTGGGGGGAATCGGCGAGGGTGATGATGCCGTCGTGCTCTTCCTCGACGCTATCGGGCTGGAGGGTGGCGAAGTCCGGGAGGTGGGTCCATTTCCCGCGGTAAACGTGGGAAACGAGGTGGCGGAGGGCGGTTTTTTCGAGCGGGAGCGGGTGGAGTTGGAGGAGTTCCGGCGCGGTCCACGGGGTTTTGCGCTCGGCGGTGGCGGCGCGGATGGTTTTGACGGATTCCGCGGTGACGGCGGCGGCTTGGTTTCCCCACGAGGAGCGGACGTGGGTGAGAATGGCGGCGATTTGGTCGTCGGGGAGGACCGCGCCTTGGGGTGGCATTTCGAGATCGTAGGTTTTTCCGAGCACCTCGACCGGGCCGTGGAGGCCGTGGAGGATGACTTTGATCGAGCGGTCGGGAGCGCCGGCGAGCCAGGGGCTGCCGGCGAGCGGCGGGAACAGGCCGCCAGTGGCGCCTTGGCCGTCGGGGGCATGGCAGGCGGAGCAATAGAGGGTGTAAAGTTGCCCGCCATCTTGGGCGGCAAGCGGGGCGGTGAGGGCGAGCAAAAGCAGCAGGCGGCGGCGCATGGAGGGGAGACGTTGGCCGGGGGTGGATTCTTTCGTTAACGGCGGGTGCCTGTGAAGGAAGATGGGGGGACCACGGAATAGTCAGAATACACGGAAAGGGGAGTGGTGGAGTGGAGCGTTCTTTTCCTTTTGTTCCGTGGTTCTAAGGTTCCAAAACTTTGCGGGAGGCGCGGTAGTGGCGGACGAGGCCTTCGACCATGGCGCCGGTGTATTCCTGGAAAATGGAGGGCAGCATTTTGCCGTCGATTTCCTGAAGGCCTTCGTAGTCGCCGGCTTGGATGCGGGCGTGGTCGAGGGTGGAATTCATGACGTAGGGTTCCATGAAAATGACGGGGCAGTCGTAGAGGCGGTTGGCGAGCAGGTTGCGCGCCCAGAGGAACGGTTGGCCGGGAATTTGGCGGACGTTTCTGGAATTCAGATCATAGCGGTAAGGCGGCAGGCCGCTGATTTCCGCGAAGGCGGCGGCGACGGTGGAGCCGACGAGGACTTCTTCCTCGTGGCTGCGTTGCAGGAGTTTCTGAAGCAGGGCGAAACGCTGGTCGGCGAGGGCGACTTCGTCGTCGTTGTAGCCGCCGTTGAGCAGCAGATGGAGGTGGGTGCGGTCGATGAGGGTGGGGTTGTGCGGGTCGCCCCAGGCCTCGGCGTTGAAGTGGAGGCAGAGCACGAGGTCTGGCTTGACGGAGTGGTTGACGAGGTGGGCGCGGGCGCGGATCTCGGCGGTGCGGTAGAACAGCCGTTCGGCGAGCTTTTGGATCGAATCGGGGTTGGAGACGGTGGCGGAGTCTTGGGCGAGGGTGCGCAGGACGTCCGGGCGGATCGGGGTGATGGGTTCGGGTTTGTCGCGGACCAGCGAGACGGTCGCGCCGAGCGCTTCGAGGCGGGGTTTGAGGAGTTTGGCGACGTCAAGCGTCATGTCGCCCTCGCAGACCGGCTTGCTATCACCGACGACAAACCAGCGCTCCTCCATTTTCGCCCAGTCGCCGCCGATGTGGCCGGGGTCGATGGCGATGTGGAGATCGGCGAGTGGCTGATCCGGTGGGGCGGGTGACAGCTCGGCGGTGGTTTGCCAGAGCCGCGGGGTGGGTTTGGCGGCCTCCGCTCGGGCGAAACGGAGCAGGAAGAGGTCGTCGGGTGAGGGGTTGCCGGTTTGGATGCGGGCTTCATTTTCGCCGATTTCGATGAATTTCCGCCAAGCCTCGCCGGTGGTGAAAACGGTGGTGAGAAGGCGTTCGAATTCATCGCGGGTGATCGTTTCCTGAAACGCATCCAGTTTCGCCCAATCCGGCAACTCCGCCAGCATGGAAAGCGAAACCGGTGGCACCGGCTCGACCACGGGTGGCACTGGCACAACCACCGGCGGCGGGGCGGGGGGCTCGCGCAGGAGAAAATAGGCAAGGGTGGCCAGCAGCAGGATGGCGATGGTTAAGAGCGGGAGTTGGCGCGCGGAGAATCGGCTCATTTAAGGAAATAGGATTGTCTGGAAGGGATGGAACGTGGAGCCTCGCCGGGGAGTAAAGCACTTCCACTCAAATTTTCATCATGTCTGCGATTCGTATTCTATTTCTCGGTGACGTGGTTGGCGAGC
>JBIPND010000265.1:0-5239 GCA_044374015.1 Luteolibacter sp.
CAAATCAATAGAGAAGCCAGTCTTGGCCTGGCGCACCGGATGGGCACGGATGAAGAGGATTTGGATGAGTGCTTCTTGATGGGTTTGAAATCCGCAATCGGGGCGACGGTCTGGGTCATTTGAAAACAAAAAATCAAAATCTTATCCGTGTTTATCCGTGCCATCCGTGGTTGAAATTCTTCTGACCACGGATTTCACGGATGGGAACGGATAGGGGGAGTTGGTCTGCGGAGAAACTCATCCTTCAGAAGCCTGGCAACCCATTCATCAAGGCTGAGGCCTTCTTCACGAGCCATGGCGATTGCTTGCTCACAAAGCTCATCGGGTATTTCCAAAGAAACTTCCGTGAGTCCATTCAGGTCACCGATACTCTCATTCCCATCCGTGTTCATCCGTGTCATCCGTGGTTAAAATTCTTCAAGCGACAAGGTTTTCGTTCAGTTCGTCGATAATTCCATCCATTTGATCACCGAAGAGCTGGTGCATTTTGCCGAGGCCGCCTTGGGCGTCGAAGGGGGCGAAGTCGAGGTCGTCGCGTTCGAAGCGGAAGGAGGTCATGACGTGGTCGCGGATGAGCTGGAGGAAGGCGATTTGAGGTTCGGTGAAGGGCTGGCCGGCGTTCTTTCTGAGAATCCAGTCGCGGTAGTTGCGGCGGACGGTGGCATCGAAGGGGCTGAGCTTTTCATCGATGCTGCAGGCGCGGCGGATGAGGGCCATGAGGGCGGTCAGCTCGGTGAGTGAGGAGGCTTTTTCCGGCAAGGCATCGAGGCGTGCGTAAGCTTCCCAGACGCGGAACGGGGCGAGGCGCGGGGCGGCTTGCTTGAGGGCGGCGAGCACGTCCTTGATCTGGGCGAGGGTGACTTCCTGGCGGCGCTGCGGCTGTTGGTAGAAAAGCGTGAGGGCGGCGAGCTGGTCCTGATGCTCGCGGCAAAAGGATTCGAAGTCGGCGACGAAGGCCTCGGAGCGTTCTTGTGCGTCGGCATCCCACTCGGCACGGACGAGGCTGTCCTGGGTGGTGACGTCGATGGTTTGGAGATTGGCGGTGCAGGTCTCGACGATGAGTTTCACGGCGGCTCCGGTGAGCGGTGCGGCGGCGGTGGCGACGAGTTGCTGTTGGGCTTTTTCCCGGGCGAAGTCGCCGGGTTCGGTGCCGGGCTCTTGGCCGGTGAGTTCGAGGGCTTTTTGCTCGATGGCCTCGCCGTCGATGGCGTGGAAAAGATTTCTAACGAGTGTGCTGATGGCGGTGCCGCCGAGTTTTTCCGCGACGGCTTGTTTTTGCTCATCGGTGAGCATGCGCTCGATGCGGGCGAGGCGGCCGGCGAGGGAGGAAATGGTGTCGGCATCGGTGGCACCCATGACGACCTCCATGGCGAGGTCCTTGAAGGGCACGGAGGGCTTGGTGATGGGCGGGCGGCTGGCGGTCTTGAGAGACTTGGTGACGCCGATGGCATCGACGATGACGTAGTGGGTCTTGGCAGTCTTGGCGGCGGGCGAGGCTTTCCTCAGCCCATCGTGGTCGAGTGTGCGGGTGCCGCGGCCTTTCATCTGCTCGAAGTAGCCGCGGGATTTCACGTCGCGCATGAAGAGCAGGCATTCGAGCGGTTTCACATCGGTGCCGGTGGCGATCATGTCCACGGTGACGGCGATGCGCGGGTGGTATTCGTTGCGGAACTGCTGGAGCACGGACTTGGGGTCTTCCTCGTTCTTGTAGGTGACTTTTTTGCAGAAGGCGGAGGATTCGCCGAACTCCTCGCGGACGATCTGGATGATGTCGTCGGCATGGGAATCGGTCTTGGCGAAGATGAGGGTTTTGGGGACCTCGTATTCGCCATCGGAGCCGGTGCGGTCGGGGAAGATTTCCGGGAGCTTGTCGCGAAAGGTTTGGATGACCGTGCGGATCTGGGACTTGTTGACGATGTCGCGGTCGAGGGCTTTGTGCGAATAGGCTTCATCCTCGTCCTGCGCCTCCCAGATTTGGCGTCGGGTGAGTTTTTCGCGTTTCTCGACAAGGCCTTTGAGGACGGTGCCGCCGTTTTGGGTGACCTCGGTTTCGATCAGGTAGATTTCGCCCTGGACGTTCACGCCATCGGCCACGGCGTCCTCGTGGGTGTATTCGGAAACGACGTTTTGATTGAAGAATGCGTAGGTGCGGGCGTCCGGCGTAGCGGTGAGGCCGACGAGGAAGGCATCGAAGTAGTCGAGCACCTGCCGCCAGAGGTTGTAGATCGAGCGGTGGCATTCATCGATGATGATGAGGTCGAAGTGCTCGATGGGGACCTTTGCGTTGTAGCTAACGGGAAGCGGCTCCTTGCGGGTAGAGGTTCGCTCGCCGGGGTTTTCGTCTTCGGCGGATTCGTCGAGCTCCTTGCCCTGGAGGATGGAATACATCCGCTGGATGGTGGAGATGCAGACCTCGGCGTCTTTCGGGACGTGGGAGGAGTTGAGGCGCTGGACGGTGTAAAGCTCGGTGAACTTGCGGTTGTCGTCGGAGGGCTGATAGGCGAGGAACTCCTGCTCGGCCTGCTCGCCGAGGTTGCGGGTATCGACGAGAAAGAGGACGCGCTTGATGCGGGCGTGCTTGAGTAGCCGATAGATGAAGGTGATGGAGGTGAAGGTTTTGCCGGCCCCGGTGGCCATCTGGACGAGCGAGCGGGGCTTGGCCTTTTTGACGGAGCCGTCGAGCTCGGTGACGGCGTCGACCTGGCAATCGCGGAGGTCGAGGGGGATGAGGGCGGGAAGGTCCAGCAGGCGGGCACGGAGGGACTTTTCCTGAGAGAGGAGTTCGCGGAGGGTTTCCGGACGATGGAAGGAGAAGACCTCGCGGGAGCGGGGCTTGGGATCGCGCTGGTCGGTGAAACGGGTGATAACTCCGGTGGCTTCGTAGAGGAACGGCAGCGGCTGCCCGGTTTGCTGCACCCATTTCAGCTTCGCAGTGGCGTAGTCCTTGGTCTGATCCTCGACAGTGGTGATGTTGTGGCCGAGGGTTTCCTTCTTGGCCTCCGTGACGCCGACGGGTTTTCGATCGACGAAGAGCACGTAGTCGGCGGGGCCGCTGTCGGTAGTGTATTCGCGGACGGCCTGGCCCTCGCCCTCGTTGAAGTCGATGGTATCCTTGTCCTGAACGGCCCAGCCGGCGGCGCGGAGCTGGGCGTCGATCCGGTCGCGGGCGATTTGTTCGGGGTTTTGGTTTGGCATATTCAGGTGACGTGCTTAATCCGCCACAGAATGCGCCGCAGAGGAAGACTAATGATAGATCGAAACCCTCCAGCCGGCGTGATGCCGGGGATCGCGCTTGCCCTGGGCCGCCAGCAGCTTGCGGCGTCCGGCGCTATTGCGGCAGCACGGTGACGACGGTGGGTTTGATAGAAAAAACGCGTGCGGCGGTTTCCCTAACGGAATCCGGGGTGAGCGCGTTGTAGGCGGCGACGAGGCGGCGGTGCTCGTCCGCCGGGTGGCCGAAGAGCAGGTCCAGGGCGACGTGGCGGGCGACGGAGGCGGGCGACTGCTGTTGGATGGCGAGGCCGCTGAGCACGGTGGAACGCACCCGGTCGAAGGCTTCGTCGGGGATTCCGCCGGTGGCGATTTTATCGATCTCCGCCAACAGTTCGCGGTGGGCGAGGTCCACCTGGTCCGGCGAGGTGGCGACGTAATAGGTGAAGAGCCCGGTGTCGTAGCCGAGGAACTGGGTGGCTCCGACCTGATAGGCCAGGCCGAGTTCCTCGCGGATGCGGGTGAACAGCGGGCCGGCCATGTCGGAGGCGTATTCCTGGATCATCGCCAGCGCGTGGCGCTCCACCGAGCTGACGGTGGTGCCGGGAAAGCCGATGGTTAGAACGGCCTGCTTCTTCGGCAGATGCGCGGTTTTTTCGACCCCGGGGGCGAGGATGCTGGGCGGCGCGGTCCAGGGCCGACCTTGCGGGAGGGCGGAAAACTTTTCGCGGATCAGCTCCAGGGTGGTGGCCGGATCAAAATCGCCGGCGATCGCGAGAGCCATGTTAGACGCGTTGAAATGGCACGAGTGATGGGCGGCGAGATCGGAGCGGTCCAGCCCGGGAAGGCTCTCCAGCGAGCCTAACGAATCGAGGCCGTAGCCGTCGCCGCTGAAAATCGTGCGGCGCAGCGTGCTGAATCCGGTGTGGAGCGGGTCCTGCATCGCTTCTTCGAGCGCGGCGAGCTGGCTGGCCTTTTCGCGGCCGATCGCATCGCGGGTGAGTGAGGGCGAGAGTAGGGTTTCAGCGAAAACATCGGTGATGACCGCGAGATCCGGCGCGAGTCCGGCGGCTTGCACGAGGATGGCGTTGTTGCCGGGATTGGCACTGATCGACGCGCCGAGTGATTCGAGGGTGGTGGCGATTTCCAAAGCGCTGCGGGTGAGCGTGCCCTTGGTCAGGGTGGATGCGAGAAGCTGGCTGATGCCGTTGTTGGACGGGGTTTCGGCAGTCAGTCCGGCGCGCACGGCGGCTTGCAAGTGGATGAGCGGCACGCGGTGGTCGGGAATCAGCGCGAGCGTGAGTCCGTTAGGCAGGGTGTGGACCTGGATTTCCTCGCGCAGCCGGGCGCTCTTGCCGACTCTCGCGGGTGCGGGAGCTTCCAGCGGATCAAGGATGGTTAGATTGAGGCGCTCGTCGGCGAGCGTGGCGGCGGCGCGGCGCACATCTTCCACACTAACGGCGTGGATGGCGGCGAGGTAGCGCCGGGTGAAATCCAGGTCGCGGGCTTCATGCCAGTTGGAGGCGAGGTCGGAGGCGCGGCCCGAGGCCGTGGTCAGGCTGCGGAACTGGCTGGCGGCGATCTGGCGTTTGGCTTTGGCGAGATCGTCGTCGAGCGGAGCGGTGGGGATTTGTTCCAGCTCTAACAAAACAGCGTCGATCAGCAGATCGCGTTTGGCCGGATCCGCGTCGGCGGAAATCCCGAGCAGGCCTTCGCGCCCGGGACCGGTCCAGGAGAAGGCGGAAATTTCGAGGGCGAGTTCCTGTTCCTCGCGCAGGCTGCGGTGCAGGCGCGAGGCGCGGCCGCGGCCGAGGATGGTGGCGAGCACGTCGAACGCCGGCGCATCCGGGTGATCAAGCGCCGGGGCTTTCCAGGCGAGCGAGATGCGGCTGGTGGGAATCGCGAAGGTCTCGCGCATCCGCCGTGGCCCGAGCTGCGGGTGATCGATCAGGACCAGCGGCTCGCGGCCGCCGCCCGGAAGGCTGTCCGCGGTGAGCTCGGTGGCCATTTTGCGGGCCTCGGCGGCATC
>JBIPND010000266.1:0-5236 GCA_044374015.1 Luteolibacter sp.
GAGATCGCCGCCAGCTTGCCGCCCGGCGTCAGCATCCGGCCGTTCTACGACCGCAGCGAGTTGATCGACCGCACCATCGACACGCTCAAGCACGCGCTGGTTGAGGAAATCATCCTGGTCACACTCGCCCACATTATTTTCCTGTGGCACTTCCGCAGTATCCTCATCGTCACGCTTCCACTGCCGATTTCAATCCTCGTGTCCTTCCTGCTGATGAAGGAATTCGGCGTCACCAGCAACATCATGTCGCTAACAGGCATCGCCATCGCCATCGGCGTGCTGGTGGATGCGGCCATCGTCGTGACCGAAAACGTGATCCGCCACTGCGAGACCGAGGAGAAGGAAAAAGGCCGGCCGCTCACCGCCGGCGAGCGCTGGCAGACGACGCTGGTGGCTTCCCAACAGGTCGGCCGCCCGATTTTCTTTGCGATGGGCATCATCCTGCTCGCCTTCCTCCCCGTCTTCGCGCTAACCGGCCAGGAGGGGAAATTGTTCCATCCGCTGGCCTTCACCAAGACCTTCGCGATGATCGGAGCAACTTTGTTAGGCGTCACCTTGGTGCCGGTGCTTTGTTCGTTCCTCGTTCGCGGGCCTTATCATGAGGAGGAACGCAACATCGTGATGGGATTCCTGATGCGAATCTATGATCCGGCGCTGTCATGGGCGCTGGAACATCGCAAGACCGTCGTCGGCGCGGCGGTGCTTTTGTTAGCCTTCTGCATGCTGCTTGCCTTCGGCCTGCCGCGCGCCACCACCAAACAACTCGCCGACGGCGGCTTCACCCGCACCGCGGAATTGTTCGCGGGCTTCGGCAAGGAGTTCATGCCGCCGCTCAACGAAGGCAGCCTGCTGCACATGCCGGTGCTGATGCCAAAGACCGGCTTCAAGGAAATCCAGCGCGTGATGTCATGGCAGGACCAGATCATCGCCGCCACGCCCGAAGTGGAAATCGTCGCCGGCAAGCTCGGCCGCTTCGAAACCGCCACCGATCCCGCACCGACCGAGATGTTGGAAACCACCATCATGCTCAAACCGGAATACATACCTAACGGGAGATTCCGAGTGAAGCGAAACCCGGCGTGGCGCGATGGCATGACCATGGAAAAACTCAAAGCAGAGCTCACCGAGAAAATGAAAGAAGTGCCCGGCTACGTCCCAGCATTCCTGCAACCCATCGAAAACCGCATCCTCATGCTCTACACCGGCATCCGCGCCCAGGTCGGCGTGAAGATTTACGGCGACAACCTCGACGCCATCCAACGCAAGGCCTTTGAAATCGAAAAACTCATCAACGAAGTCCCCGGCGCGGCCGGCGTTTCGCCATCCCGCGTCCAGGGGAAACCCTATCTGAATATCGAGGTCGATCGCGTGGCGATGGCGCGCTACGGCCTCAGCGCGAAAGATGTGTTGGACGCGGTGGAAATCTCCATCGGCGGCAAGAACGTCAGCACCACCATCGAAGGCCGCCAGCGTTTCCCCATCCAGATCCGCGTCGAGCGCGGGGAGAGGGATGATATTGAAAAACTCAGCCGGATCCTCATCGCCGCCAAGCCCGGCATGACCGAAGGAGATGGAATGGAAACCGCCTACATCCCGCTCGGGATGGTCGCCAAGATCACCCGCAGCATCGGTGCCAATGAAATCGCCTCGGAAAACGGCAAGCTGCGGAGTTATGTGCAAGCCAATGTCCAGGACCGCGACCTCGGCGGCTTCGTCGAGGAAATCGAGGCGAAACTCAAAACCGTCAACTGGGAGGGTATGACCTACAAGATGACCGGCGAGTATGAAAACCAACGACGTTTCACCAAAACCATGTGGCTGATCTTCCCACTGGTGATGATGGTGATTTTCGTGCTGTTGTTCATGGTGTTCCGCAGCGGCATGGAAGCCGCGCACGTGATGCTCGCCGTGCCCTTCGCCCTCAGCGGCGGTGTGCTGCTCCAGAAAATATTAGGGTATAATTTCAACGGCGCCGTCTGGGTCGGTTATATCGCGCTGTTCGGGACCGCGGTGCAAACCGGCGTGGTGATGGTCGTCTATCTCGAAGAATCCGTGAAAGAACGGATGGCCAAACTCGGAGCCGCCTTCACCCGCACCGATCTCGTCCAGGCGATCAAAGACGGTGCCAAACTCCGACTCCGCCCCAAAGTCATGACCGTCGCCACCACCGTCGCCAGCCTAATGCCCATCATGTGGAGCTCCCGCCAGGGCGCGGAGATCATGAAGCCACTCGCCACGCCGGTGATCGGCGGCATGATCTCCAGCCTGATTCACATCCTCATCGTCACCCCGGTGATCTTCCTGTGGCTGCACGAGCGCCAACTCAAAAAAGGCACGCTCCATCCACCGGAAACCGCTACCCCCCAATAACTTTCCCGACTAACTCGGCCTTGGGGCTACGGAGCGCTGGCTTCAGCCGGCCCGACTCGCCGGCTGAAGCCAGCGCTCCACCAATTCACTCTGCTTTCCACACCCGGCGCAGCGCGGGTTCTGCTGCTAAAGAAAAAATGGCTAAGGTGATAACGACGAAATTCACACGGATTTCACTGAAAGAATTTCGGGTGATTCCGCTCACCTCATGAGTGGATGGATGCCCCCCTCAATCTCTTAAGAATCAGTTCAGTCAGCGAAATCAGTGGTTACCATCTTCCTTTCTCGGATAATCCGCCGCACTTGCGGTCCCACACCCCATCCGCTAGCTTCGCCGGATGCAACCGCCCAATCCCTACGCCCCGCCCGCGATGCCCGCCTTCCCGGCGACCGATGACATTTCCCGCCAACTTCAGGGAATCCAGTATCCGCTGACGCTTTCGTTCAAAATCCTCGCCCTCGCCAGCCAGGCCACCGTCACCGACGCCTCCGGCCGCACCATCCTCTACACCAAACAAAAGCTCTTCAAATTCCGCGAACACGTCGAAATCTGGACCGACAAATCCCAAGCCACCCGCCTCGCGGAAATCAAGGCTAACAAAGTGATCGACTGGTCCGCCCGCTACTTCTCCACCGACGCCCATGGCGGCGAAATCGGCAGCGTCGGCCGCCGCGGCTGGCGCTCGATCTGGAAGGCCCACTACGAAACCTTCAACCCCGGCGACAACACGCCGGATTTTTCCATCAAGGAGGAAAACGTCTGGGTCAAGGTCGCCGACTCGCTCATCGGCGAACTTCCGATCATCGGCATGTTCAGCGGCTATTTCCTGCATCCCAGCTATCTCGCCAGCCGCTCCAACAGCGCCCCGGCGATGCGCATGACCAAACAACCCGCGTTCTGGGAAGGCCGCTTCAAAATCGAAAAGCTGGGTGAATTGACACCCCGCGAGGAGCTCAATCTTTTCCTCTCCTTCATGATGCTGGTGCTGCTCGAACGGAAACGTGGTTAGTATAACAAACAACCCTCCCCGCGTGACGCGGAGAGGGTTGATGTCATGGTGCCTGAACTGAGAATCGATCGATTACGGCTGCGTCACCTTGAGGCGGCCGAAGAGCTTGCCGCCAGGAGCAACGGACTTGGGCACGGTCACCGTCACGTTGTTGCCGGTGACGTTGATCGAAGCGCTGCCCACCACCGTGCTGCCGGCGCTGATCAGCGCGTCGGTCCAGCCGGTCAGGCTGGTGCCATATTGGAACAACAAAGTGTTGCCGGCCACCGAGTCCGCCCGGCGGGTGAAGCTGAACACAAAGTTGCTTCCGGAAGCATTCAGCGTCGGACTGATAGAACCACTGTCGGAAACACCGGGGTTTCCGTTAAGCACGAACTCCATCAGGTTGGTGACGCCGTCGCTATCAGGATCCGCGGAGGGAAGCCGCTTCGCCTCGGTGTTCAGCGCCGGGAAGGAGAGCGCCCAGGTTTGGAACGGGCTGCTAACCGAAGCCGTGAAGAGCCTGACGGCGCCATTGCTCGCGATCCCGACGGTGGTCACGTAGGTCGTCGGAGTGCTGGGCACCATCCGCTGAACATCGACAAGCACTTCGGCTCCCTTGCCGAAATTGTTCTGAATTCCTCCGGTGAAAACCGAAAACGCGGCACCCGGGGTCGGGTTCCACACCGACCAACTGTTAGCCCATGAGACCGGCTGGGTGGTCTGATCGAGAATCGTCGCGCCGCTGGCGGTGGCGGTGAACTCGTCATCCGGGTTGCTGGGATCCGACTGGGTCAACACCCCGCGCAGGCCGGCGTATTTGGTGGCACCCGTGCCGAGGGAGGAGGATCCGAATTGCAGGCGAAGGGCTGCGCCACCGGCGGTGGTGGTCTGGGTGGATAGATAGATGGTCCTGCCTGGCTCCTGGGGCGAGATGCCGGGATCCGTTGACGGAGAGAGGTTGCTGCGGTTGCCGAAGACTCCGAAGTAGAGGTCGGTGCGCTCGAACCAATCCGAGCCGAAAGTGGCGGATAGGTCATCGGCGATGTTGGCGACGACTCCCTGGTTCGGGCTGTTTTTGATCGTGACGGTGTTGCCGAGCGAGATGAAGAGGTTCTGGCTGGTGCCGGTCCCACCGATGGCTTGCACTCCGAGGAGAAGATCCTCGTCGCTGAACTCGAAAGTGTCTGCTAGAGCGGATTGCGGCATGGTGGAAACCGCCAAGGCAAGGCCGATGGCTTTGAGCGAGTGAATGGAAAGGTTCATGAAACGTGTGGTTGTGGTTGGTTGGATTTGCGAAGTGAAGTGGAAATTAAGTGGTCGATGCGGATTTACGGCAACCCGGAGAATGTCACATTAGCGTCACATGGCGGCGGCACGCCCCTTCCGGACCTATCAGGGGGCTGTGGGTTCCGCCTGGGCGTGATGACTCTGGATGTGATGGTTCATCCAAGCCTGGCCGCCATACATGGAGCGGAAGCGGGTTTCCGCGACAATCCGTTCCCGGTCCCATATTTCGCGGTAGCCCGGATTTGCAGGGTCGAGCCCGGACTGAGTGAGGGCTGCGGTGAAATCCAGCGCGACACCGGTGAGGCGTTCCCGGGCTTCGGGGTGGGAAACGCGCGGATCGTCGATTTCTATCAGGGCTGCGGGGGATTGTGCCGGAAGCAGGGCCGGTTGGGAGACGGACTCTTCGCGCGGAGAAATTTCATAGCGGATCGAATCGACCCTTGGCCGGCTCTCGTCCGAAAATGGATCCGAAAGCACCTGGGAAGCGGTTTGCATGGCGCGCGGCGACACGCGGCGGTTGCGCTGCACGGTTTGCGGCGAAGTTCCGGATTGTTTGATCGTGAGATTGGAAGTCGATGGCGTCTGCG
>JBIPND010000613.1:0-2991 GCA_044374015.1 Luteolibacter sp.
CGTGTTGTTGCATTGTGTGGTTTCGGGGTTTCTTTCCTGCTGCTTCAAATGAACTCATTGAGCGGGACTTCGATTCCTTCGATGATGTCGGGGATCTCGCTGCGAACGCGGCCCAGATGTTGATAAATCGTACCACGCGTGACGCTCCGCCGCTCCGCCATTTCCCTTGCGGTGATGCCGTCGATAAGCACTCCGACGCCGACCGCCGCATTGACCAGGCTGATACGCCCCTGTTTCAGTGCGGTCACAATCGCCTCCCGGACCACCATCCTCATGGTAGAAGATGACCAGTCACAGGTGCGGATCCGTGACGGGTGATCCTTGATCGCTGTTTGTTCATCGGACACCCGCTGCAACGCTTCGAGTTTTCGTTTGATGGATTTCATGTAGTCTCTTTTCTGAATCTTCAAGGCAGCCGCGATGGCACGCGGAGCATGCCATTGGTAGTTCGGTTCGCCTGGAGGTTTCCCGTCCTGCCTCAGATACCATGACAGGCTCAGGAGCACGGATTCCTGTCGGATGTCCTCCTCCAAGCCGGTCAAAATCCCGCGTAAAACATGGTTGGGAAGTCGGGTTTCAGCCAGTTGAATCAACTCCTCGGCGACGCGGTCCAGATGATCTGGACACTTTGGGTGCCGGCTTGCTGTGTGTTTTTTCCCGGTGGATTGTGGTTTGGATCGATTGATTTGGTGCTTTTTCATGCACCCTGGTCGTTGTTCTGCGAATGGCCTGAGGCGAAAGCCGAGGCATTCGCGATTTGGAATTGGGTGGATTCACGGATTACGGAAATTCCAAAACATTCTGAAGACCCGGCCTGCCGGGTCTTGCATGGCCCACTAGGGCGATGAGGTTTGGCAGGATTTGGGACACGTTCTGGCTGTGCGAGTGTCCGGACAAAACCGTGACCCGCCGCTGCGGGTAAGCAGACGTGATCGCGCGTATGGCCAACCCGGCCGAGAAGTTGCAAAAGTGCGGCAGATGAGTGGGAGCGCACGACTTGCCGTTGTAAATCAAGCTTGCCGCAAACGGCGGCACGTGGCTCAGGATCACCACATGCCGGAACCGCGACAGGGCGAGCGGGAGGATCCATCGGATCATCCTTGCGGATTCCGCACCCAATTCCGTCATTTTCAGCAGCGATTCGTGCGGACCCAGGTCGTGAAAATCACGGATTAGCAGACGGTCACGGCTGTCGACCACCGTTTGCGCCCCGTATCCCGCCCGTGCGTCCGCCCAACCGCGAAAACCCACCAGGCAGGTGCTGCGGCTGATGGGAATCATGCCCCGGCCATTGAGGAAATGCAGGTTGGCGTGCGAGCGGCACAACTCCGCCACCCCATCTTCCACTTCCCTCAGTCCACCGTGGTGATAGTCATGGTTGCCGAGTGTGAAATAGACCGGTCTTGGCGCACACGCTTCGGCAATCTGCAACAGGTGTCGATTGAGATCGCGGGCTGAGGAGATGTCACCTGAGATGACCACGATCCCGGATTCCGATGCCGCGAGGCGACCCAGGAATCTGCGTTGGTGCCCGGGAGAAGCCCGGTCAAGATGAAGGTCGGTGAGCCACTGCACTGTGGTGGTTTTGCGTAATGATTGTGTCTTCATGGTTCGATGAGCGGCGTGATGCCATTCACCTTTATTAGGCGATTTTGGGCGGACTTGTACCGGCGAACGTCGAAGAATTTTTTTCAGGAACCCTTCCTCATCAACTGCACATCTCCCCCGAAACCTACCTAGTGATTGTGATGAGAGAAAATTCACACCAGTTTTTCGGCCGGGGTTGGGGATCCGGACGTATCGAGGATCCCTGTCGCGTGATCGAATGCGCCGAAGGCACCGTCCTGGCAATCACAGTCCACTACGGCGGCGCCGAATTCATCCATGGCCATTGTCGCCGTGCGATGATCGACCGCTGGGGCATGTATTGTGCCGATCCGTTCCGGCGGGCCAGCGACGCCGCGCTCACGCGTTACTGGGCGGAACCTCTGACCAGGGGCATGTTCATTTTCCGCCCGTGTCGGCTCGAAATCGTGACGGAACAAGAATGGATGCGACAAACATTCTGAATCATGAGCGGTACAGACTGAGAGCCGGGCCATCGCTGGCCCGGCTCTATTGTTGCCCGTGTAAACCGCCTAGCCTGCAAGGTGCGGTTAGCCGGCTGAATTCCGGATCCTGCCAACCGTATCAGCATCGATCACTTTCGTCAGCAGACACCATTCCTCCTCGTTGGTGGGCAGATGCACCACCTGTTCGAGCGGAACGAGCGCGGCGACTTCTTCGGGATCCATTTCAGCAATCATCTCGTTGACAGGTGCCGGAACCCGGCCCCTTTTCACGGAGTAGTTGGCGAAGCGTGAACCTTGGACTTGCCGTTTTTCGATACAAATCTGGGCACCAGACTTGGGATCAGCAGGGTTGATGAGCAGATTGCCATCCTCATCCTTTTCCTGCGTAAGCTGCCAGATCTGGTGACCAAGGCCAGGGGTGCCGCCGCGACTGCCGTCATACCCGCTCTCCATGAGCAGGCGTGCGGTCGGGCGGCCTCCTTCTTCAACTAGCATCCAGAACAAACAGAGCGGATCGGCCAGAAGCCTGAATCCTTCTTTGTTAGCTTTGGAATACAGCAGTTCATTACAGTTCTTCTTGCACCAGCCATAGGCATCGTCAAAGACACTTTTGGCTCCCGGGGTGATGGATTTGGGATGACAGTGACGTCCTCCGACATAGTTCAGGGCGTGAACCCCAAGCATCCATCCCATGACGCTTTCCGGCAACGCAGGCACGATGCGCAGCCATGTCGTCCCTATCGCGAACTTGTGGCGCTTTGCCGCGAATTCGGACGTAAGGATCTTGTCCTGGTAACTGCTCATTACCGGGCTGGCCCATGGCGATACGCACGGGGTCGGACTGGCAGAGGTTTCATTGAATTCAATGGTGAGTGTTTTCATGTGTGGTTTGGTCTATTTTGTTGGTTGTTGGTTCTGG
>JBIPND010000015.1:0-14928 GCA_044374015.1 Luteolibacter sp.
CGACGCCGTCCGTGCCGCCGGGACTTACAAGCGCGAGCGCACGATCACCACGCCGCAAGGGGCGATGGTGGAAACCACGGATGGCCGGCCCGTGCTCAACATGTGCGCGAACAACTATCTCGGGCTCGCGCAGGATCCACGGATCAAACAGGCCGCGCACGACGCGCTGGACCAATGGGGCTACGGCCTCGCCAGCGTGCGGTTCATTTGCGGCACGCAGCGGGTGCACAAGGATCTGGAGAGCAGTCTGAGCGATTTCCTCGGCACCGAGGACACCATTCTCTACGGCTCCTGTTTCGATGCGAATGGCGGTCTGTTCGAGACCGTGTTAGGCGCGGAGGACGCGGTCATCAGCGACGAGCTCAACCACGCGTCCATCATCGACGGCGTGCGGCTGTGCAAGTCGATGCGCTTTCGTTACAAAAACCGGGACATGGCGGATCTGGAAGCCCAGCTGATCGAGGCCGACGCGAAAGGCGCGCGTTTCAAACTGATCGCCACCGACGGCGTGTTCTCGATGGACGGTTTCATCGCGCCGCTCGAAGCCATTTGTGATTTGGCGGACAAATACAACGCCTTGGTCATGGTGGACGATTCCCACGCCGTGGGCTTCATGGGCAGGCATGGCCGCGGCACTCACGAGCATTGCGGCGTGGTGGGGCGCATCGACATCATCACCGGCACGCTCGGCAAGGCGCTCGGCGGTGCCAGCGGCGGCTACACCAGCGGCCGGCGGGAAATCATCGAACTGCTGCGCCAGCGCTCACGACCGTATTTATTCAGCAACACCCTCGCGCCGATCATCACCGGTGCCTCGCTGAAGGCCCTCGAACTGCTGAAACAATCGACCGGCCTGCGCGACACCCTGGAAACCAACACCCGTTATTTCCGCCAGGCGATGACGGAGGCCGGCTTCGACATCGCGCCGGGCGAGCACCCGATCGTCCCCGTCATGTTAGGCGATGCGGCGCTCGCCACCCGCTTCGCCGATGCCATGCTGGTCCGTGGAGTCTATGTGATCGGATTCAGCTACCCGGTCGTGCCCCAAGGCAAGGCTCGGATTCGCACCCAGATCAGTGCCGCCCATACGCGGGAGGATCTGGAACGCGCCGTCACGGCATTTATTGAGGTGAGGCGTGAACTCGGAATTCTCGATAGTTAGAGCCGCGTTTGTGTTAGAGCGGCACCACCAGACCTTCTGCTTCGGCAAGTTTCTTTTGGTTGGCGTCGAATGTGAGGAACTTCTTCACCCCCAACTCAATGGCAGTCGCGACATGGAGTATGTCCATGGATCGATGACCACTGGCCACTGTGTAGAGCTCGCTGAGGCGTTCGGCAGCAAGATGTACCTGCGCCCATGGAGCCGGGATCGTGATGACATCTCCACTGACCAAATCGGCTTTCAAATCCAGTAACATTCTTGTCCCCTCTGCCTGTGAGTATCCTTTGGCTGCATCATGGCGGTGAAGCCTGATTTGAAACCTCACGGCTTGCCTGAATTCATACAAAAGCAAGGTGGTGACCTCCAACGGCCCCGGCATGGCGGCGAAAGAGGCGGCCGCCTCACCGGAATTGGCCTGCAGCCGGTATAAGGCACAAAGAAATGAAGTGTCCGGATAACTCTTCATCACCCTAAATCCTCCGCCAATTCATCCGCCCGCAAAGCAGCTACCTGTTCTGCGGTAAAAACGCGCCCGCCCCATGTTTCCCGCAGTCTGGCCATGATGTCCACTTTCGTAAGACCTTGCTGAGGCGAAACGCTTCCCAAAGCCGGAACCAAGGTGGCGATTATTTTCCCCCGTTTGCTGATGTTGATGGATTCCCCTTCATGAACCCACGCTTCAATCCGGGGAAATTCATTTCTGAGTTGTCTGACCGTTGCTGTTTTCATGTGAATCATAAAATGTCTCACGGCACTGGCCTGTCAAGACGCATGTTTTGGCTGCCAGCTGAGGCCAGATCTGAAGATTGCCAGCGGGTGGCTCCATGTTTTCAGGAAACTTGGTTGACATTCAAAATTATCAGGAGATAAGTCAGAGCTAGGCCACCTAATGAATCACAATTCCACCACCGCCGTTCCCAATCTCCGTCAAATTTCCGCCCTTTTCGACATGCGCGCCGACTTCGTGCACGGGATTCCCTATGGCTCGGGTCACATCAACGACACCTATTGCGCGAGCTTTGACCAAGCCGGTTTGCCGCGTGTCCGCTTCATCCTCCAGCGCATCAATACGAACGTTTTCAAGACGCCGGTTGAGCTGATGGAAAACATCGCGCGGGTGACCCGCCACTCGCTGGAGCGGCTCCTCGAAGCGGGGCATCCCGAAGCCCACCGCCGGACTCTCACGTGCATTCCGGCCGTCGATGGCAAGCCCTATGCGATCGACGCCCTGGGCAACTATTGGCGCGTCTATCCGTTCATCGAGCGCGCCACCGGCTATAATGAGATCGAGAGCAACGAGCAGGCGTTCCAAGTGGCCAAGGCTTTCGGCAATTTCCAGAAACTCGCCGCCGGCCTCGGTGGCGGGCGGCTTCATGAAACGATCCCGGATTTCCACAACACTCCGCAGCGGCTCGAGGCGCTGAGGGCCGCGATCGAGGCGGATCCGCTCAACCGGGCGGCGGGCTTGAAGGCGGAAATCGACTTCGTCCTGTCCCGCGCCGCCGACTGCCCGCGCATCACCGATCTCATCGCCGCGGGCGTGATCCCCGAGCGGGTGACGCACAACGACACCAAGCTGAACAACGTCCTGCTGGACGACAAGACGGCGGAAGGCGTTTGCGTGATCGACCTGGACACCACGATGCCCGGCTCGGCGCTCTACGACTTCGGCGACATGGTGCGCACCGCCACGCCAACCACGCGGGAAGACTCGACCGACCTCGGCAAACTGGATTTGCGCATCGATCGTTTCGCGGCGCTGGTCGGCGGCTACATGGCCTCCGCGCGCGGCTTCCTGATCGACGCCGAGGTGGAAAACCTCGCGTTTTCCGGCAAGCTGCTCACCCTCGAATGCGGCATTCGTTTCCTAACCGACTTCCTGCAGGGCGACGTCTATTTCAAAATCAAGCATCCGGCCCACAACCTCGACCGCTGCCGCAACCAGTTCGCTTTGGTTAGCGCGATTGAAAAACGGCTCCCGGAGATGGAAGAAGTCGTGGCTTCCCACGTTGAGCTAGCCCTCGGATAACATTGCGTTCCCCATGAAAATCCTCATCACCGGCGGCTGCGGCTTCATCGGCTCCCACATCGTGGAGCTCTATCAAGCATTCCCGCGCCAGCGCCGACAAGCTCCGCGCCGCAGGGTGGATCCCGCGCCATAGCCTGGAAGAAGGCCTGGCCCGCACGCTGGAATTTTTCAAAACCACTAAATAACCAAACATCTAATTCAAATTCTAACAGACATTAATCCATGACTCCAGAAGCATCCAATTTCACTCCCCGCCGCAACTTCATCAAGAGCCTCGGCGGTCTCGCCGCGGGTTTCGCCGCGCTGCCGACCCTCGCGCACGCCCAGACGGCCGCCCCTTCCCGCCTGGCGGGTGGAAAATACATGGGCGACTTCGCTGCGCCCAAGCTCGACAAGGTGAAAATCGCGATCATCGGCGTCGGTGCCCGCGGGTCCGGCCACATTTCGCAGCTCGCCACCATCGCAGGCGTCGAAGTCGTCGGCATCTGCGATCTCAATGAAGGCCGTGCCAAGAGGTCCGAGGAAAACGTCAAGGGCAAGGGCCACAACCCGCAGGTCTATTTCGGCGAAGAGAACGCATGGCAGAAGATGCTCGCTGAAATCAAGCCCGACGCCGTGTTCATCGCCACTCCGTGGGAGCTCCACGCGCCACAGGCAATCGCTGCCATGAAGGCCGGCGCGCACGCCTTCGTCGAGATCCCGATCGCCCTCACCATCGAGGAGATGTGGCAAATCGTGAACACCTCCGAAACCACTGGCCGCCACTGCATGCTGATGGAGAACGTCAACTACGGCCGCGAGGAACTGCTCTATCTCAACATGGTCCGCCAGGGTGTCATCGGCGAGCTGTTACACGGCGAGGCCGCCTACATCCACGAGCTCCGCAGCCAGATGGACGGCGGCGATTCCACCGGCTCCTGGCGCACGCTCCACTACGCAAAGCGCGATGGAAACCTCTACCCTTGCCACGGCCTCGGCCCGGTCGCCCAGTACATGAGCCTGGCCCGTGGCGAGGACAACTTCCGCCGCCTGACCTCCTTCTCCTCGCCTGCCAAAGGCCGCAAACTGTGGGCTGAGAAGTCGACCAACCTGACCAAGCCGGAGTTCAAAACGCTCGACTATCAGTGCGGCGACATCAACACCTCGATCATCAAGACCGCCCTCGGCCGCACGGTGATGGTGCAGTGGGATGAAACCTCGCCGCGCCCATATTCCCGCCACAACCTGATTCAAGGAACCAAGGGCACCCTCAAGGGCTTTCCTAACGGCATGGCCATCGAGGGCATGACCAAGAGCTACCACGAGTGGACCAGCTCCGAGGAATTCGAAGTCATCGCGGCGAAATACGAGCACCCGCTCTTCAAGCGCATGGGCGAACTCGCCAAGAAAATGGGCGGCCACGGCGGCATGGATTTCCTGATGCTGTTCCGCATCGTCGAGTGCCTCCGCAAGGGCGAGCCGCTCGACCAGAACGTCTATGAAGGCTGCTTCTGGTCGGCCGTCGCCCCACTCAGCGAAAAGTCGAACAAGGAAGACGGCATGCCGCAGGATTTCCCCGACTTCACCCGCGGCAACTGGAAAACCACCAAGCCTCTCGCCATCATCGCATGATTCTTTCCGAACGCCCCGATTCTTTCCGACTGGCGAAAAGCAGGTTGTCTATTCTGGCAAGCGCTTTTGCTGCGGCATACACCAGTATTTCTGGGCTCGTCATAGCCGCAGAAACCCCGCAATGGGCAATCCCACTCGGAGGAAATTCTTATCTAACATCTACTGCCGCCGGATCAGCGGATCGGGTGGAAAAGTCGGGGATTAAGCCGTGGCAGAACGAAAAGAGCGTCTTCTCGATTTACTTCCGGACGGATCGCGCGGCGGTGCTCGACCTGAGTCTGCGCTTGAAAGTTCCGGAAGGGGAGTCGGTGATCCGTGCTTCGGTCGCAGGCGGTGTCTTTGAAAAGAAGGTCACGGGCGATGCCGTGCAGGATTTCCCATTAGGGACGTTCTCTACGAAGGCGGCCGGCTATGTCAGGGTGGATTTGCAGGGGCTGCGGAAGACGGGACCGGTATTCGCCGAGGTCGGCGATCTCCTGGTTGGGTCGGCTGTGGCGGATCTCAAACTCGACTACGTGAAGGATTCCGCAGAGAACCGGTTCTACTGGGGACGGCGGGGACCTTCCGTTCATCTGGGTTACGAATCGCCGGCCGGAAAGACCGTCGAGTATTTCTACAACGAGGTGACGGTGCCGCAGGGGCAGGATCCGATCGGTTCCTATTTCATGGCCAATGGTTTTGGCGAGGGTTACTTCGGGATGCAGGTCAATGGCCCGGACGAGCGGTGGATTTTATTCTCTGTCTGGAGCCCTTTTCACACCGACAATCCGAAGGATATCCCGGAGGAACAACGGGTGCAGGTGTTGGCGAAGGGCAAGGACGTGCGCAGCGGCGAATTCGGCAACGAGGGATCCGGTGGTCAGAGTTTCTACATCTATCCATGGAAGGCGGGAACCACCTATCGGTTCCTGAACCGTGCCCGTCCGGATGGCCAGGGATATACCATCTACACCGCGTGGTTTTTCGCCCCGGAAGTGGCGAAATGGCATTTGATCGCCAGCTTCCGGCGGCCGAAGACTGACAAACATCTGACCGGCGCGCACTCGTTCCTGGAAAACTTCGCGGATCGGAACGGCTATCAAAGCCGGATGGCCTACTATGGAAATCAGTGGGCACGCGACACCGAGGGGAATTGGCATGAACTGACAAAAGCCCGTTTCACCGGTGACGACATCGCCCAGCGGCAATACCGCCTCGACTACGCGGGTGGCAGCAAAGGCGGAGCCTTCTTCATGCGCAACGGTGGGTTCTTCGCCGAACCCGTAAAGCTGGGAAGCTCGTTCGAGCGGGAATCGACGCCTGCCAAACGGCCGGTCATCGATCTGGATGCCTTGGAGGCGATCAAGTGAAACTCAAGAACCTGGCCACGACCATGCCTCCTCTTCAAATTGCCATTCTGGGTTGCGGCTCACGCGGCCGCACCTACGCCGGGATCGCCACGTCATTCGGCGACCGTTACCGGATCACCGCCGCCACCGATCCGGTGGCGGCGCGCCGCGAGGCGGTCGCCAACTTGGCCCCGGCGCATGGGATCCGGACCTTTTCCTCGGCAGAGGATTTTTTCGCGGCGGGCAAACTGGCCGACGTCCTGATCATCGCCACTCAGGATGCCGATCACTTCGCGCATGCTTCCGCCGCCCTCCGCGCCGGATATGATATCCTCTTGGAAAAGCCGGCTGCCGAGACCCTCGACCGCTGCGAGGCACTCGACGCGCTGGCACGCTCGCTCGACCGCCGCATCGGCCTGTGCTTCGTGCTGCGCTACACGGCGTTTTACGCCACCGTCAAGGCGCTGGTCGCGAGCGGCCGCCTCGGCCGGATCATCAGCATCCGCGCCAGCGAGGGCGTGGAGCCATTCCATCAGGCGCATTCGTTTGTCCGCGGACACTGGTCGAAAGCCGCTGATTCCACTCCGATGATTGTGGCCAAATGCATTCATGACGCCGATCTCCTCTGCTGGCTTGCCGACAGCGCCCCGGCCGGAATCAGCAGCTTCGGCGGCCTCGTGTGGTTCCGCCAGGCCAACGCGCCGGACGGAGCTCCGCCACGCTGCACCGACGGTTGCCCGGTGGCTTCGCAGTGCCCCTACGACGCCCACCGTTACCTCGGTGACAAGCGCCGCTGGCTGGGGATGGTCATGGACGGAGCGGCCACCGCTGACGACGCGGCGGTTTTGAATTTCCTCAAGTCCTCCCCGTGGGGACGCTGTGTCTATCACTGCGACAACGATGCCGTGGATCATCAGGTAGTCGCCTCCGAGATGCTCAACGGTGTGAGCGCCACCCTGACCATGACCGCGTTTGACAATGGCCGGACTCTCGAAATCCACGGCACCCGCGCCTCCCTGCGCGGCGGCTCGCCCTATCAGGAAGCTGGCACCCCGGAGTTGTGGCTGCGCGACCACGAAAGCGGGAAATCCGAGCCGGTCGAGATCGTTCAGGCCGGGTCGGCAGGTGCCGCCGGATATGCCGGCCACGGCGGCGGGGACTGGGGGCTGATCGATGCGCTCGACTCCTTGTTCCGCGGGCCGGATCGCCTGCCTGCCGGTCTGAACGGATTGGCCGGCCATCGGCTGGCGTTCCTTGCCGAGAAATCAAGGCACACGCAAGCCGTGGAGCTTCATTGCGCTGAGATCAAGCCACCGTTCGCAACGTAACGACTTGGCCCTTATGAACACTAAAATTCCGTCTTTAATCGTCTGTTCCATGATCCAATGGTGGAACGCGCCGTTGGCGTCAGGCGCGGCTGTGGTGCCGCCCGCCGTGGTGGATTTGGTTTCCCTGCCGGAAGGAAAGGCGGTGCATGCCGCATGGAAGGATGCCGGATTCAAGTTCACGCCGGAGGTGAAAACCGCGTGGCTGGCCTGCTCGAAGGCTGCGGCACTTGCAGATCTAACTACCGCGGGCAAATCGCTGCCGGAGGATTTCCTCGCATGGATCGACGGCGATCCTGTGGTCCGGGCCACGGTTTACGGTGCGCGGCAAAACGCGGCGAACGTGCTGTGCATGCTGCGCTCGTTGGAGATCGATCTCGGCATGGATGTGGTGCGCCAGGAATACACGCAGCTCTGTCTCGCGCTCGCCGTGGTGCATGCCGCCGCGGGGCCGCAAGCGGATCTCAAGCCGCGCGATTTGTTGAAAATCGTCATCCCCGGCGATCCCCGCGTCCCGGTGGATACCAAGGCCCCCGGCCGCCAGCCCGACCGCAACGACCACATCATCAATTTCCTCAACGACCACACGATCGAGGAAGAAGTCGTCATCGGCCAGAAGGAGGAACCGGCGCCTTTGATCTACGACGACAGGGGCATCGCCATCCCGCCGCCGGTGAACGCGAAGCCGGTGAAGGTGCCGATCACCGAGAAGCGCATCCGCACGCTCCATGCGGCGGACGTGCTGGCGAGCCGCGCGTTGCAGGAAAAATTCAACGCCTACATGAAGGAGCGCGGCGAGGATGTCTCGATCGATTGCGGCGATCAGGTCGTGCATTGGAAAAGCACCGCCGCCGTGAAGACCGAGCGCAAGGCGATCAACGATGCCTTTGTGATGTTCCGCAGCGCCTATGAGGCAAAGGGGCTGCTGCCGAAAGCCCGCGACGCCTCCCCCACCCCCGCCGAGAGCGCGGCTTGGTGGATCCGCAACGACAAGTTCCGCTTTCCCGCAGAGACGGCGAAACAGCGCGACTGGCCCCGTTATCCGCTCAACGCGCCGTGGCCGACGCTCACCCTGTTAGCCGCGGACAACCAGCCGCTGCGCGAACGCGAGGAACGCTGGACCGCCTTCCGCGACAAGGGCGAAATGCGCACCTACGGCGAATACATCGGCGCCATCGCCCAACAATTCGACATGCAGTCGGCCCGCCGGCTCACGCCCTTTCCGTTCCAATACGGCACCTATCAGATGATGGCCAAGGACGGCGGCGTTTGCGGCATCATGGCGAATATGGGCGTGCGCACCTACAACACGCTCGGCATCCCGTCCTGCACCGCCGGCCAGCCGGGGCACTGCGCCCTCATCCTGTTTTCCCACAATCCGAAAACCGGCCTTTACGAATGCATTGGCGGCCAGTTCGCCACCGGCGGCCCGGAACAAACCAGCCCGCACACGCCCTTCGCCTTCGGTGATGTGGACGCGCGCAAGCCGATGATTCACTATCAGACCATCGGCTGGGCGGTGAATTACGGACTCCAATCCTACCTCGACTCCACGCTCGCCTATCAGATGTTCCGGGCGCTGCCGGAAACGACCCGGGCCGCGCACGGCCAGGAGCTTTTGGAAAGCGGGCTCGCCCTCAATCCCTACAACATCCTGCTCGCGGATGCCGCCCAGGCCCACGCCGCGACACCGCAGGCGCAGATTCGTTTCTGGAAATCCTTCCAACAAGCCGTATCCGGAGCCGAAAAGCCCGGCTGCCCGCAAGACGGACTCTACAACCAGACCGTGCGTTCCGGCATGTTCGCGAGGATCGCCAAACTGCCGGTGCCGGCCGACACCTCCGTCGCTCGAGCGGTGCTGGCATTCCTCCGCGAGGAACCATGCACGGACGCGGAAGCGCTCGTTTCCTATCAGGTAGCGCTCGGCGGCATCGAAACCGTCGTCCGCGAGACCGGGTCCGCATTCAGGAAGCACCTCGCATCCGCCCGCACCGAACCCGCGTGCCGCATGATGGCGGGCACCATCACCGCCGTGGCCGGGCGCATCGACGACAAAAAAATCCGCTCACGCTGGACCTCGCAACTTTGGGAGGAGATCCGAGGCCGCGAGAACTACTTCGGGCCGAAACACAAAATCCTGATCGATGACTCCGCGGCGGCGCTGGCCAAACTCAGCCGCGTGAAACTTTTACCAGAACCTCAGCGCATTCAACCGCTGCTAGACACGGTCATCAATGATTTGAAATCCCACGTTGCCGGCGAGCGCCAGCCGAAGTCCTGCAAGGAGTTCGCCAACCGCATCACCGCCGTCGCCAAGCAAATCAAGGATCCCGCGCAGTCCATGGCGTGGTTGGAAGCCATGTCCAAAGCCATCGCCGGCCGCGAGCAATACCCCGTGAAAAACGGCAAACCGCAGCAGGATCCGAGCGCGGCTGCGATCACCCAGTTGTTAGCGGCCTCAGCGGCTGCCGGAAAGTCCTGACATTTCCCACTAACTTCCCGGTTTCTGGGGCAAATGAAACGCTTGTAGCGGCGTCTCTATGAGCGCCGATGCCAATGAGAAAGCCAAAGTTGGTCCCGTCGTTGTCAGCCCATCGGCGGTGCGAGCTTCTGAACAACAAGCCGCCGAATGGAGAAAGCGCTGCAGCGGAAACCGGTAGCGGCACCATTTCGGATGCACCCTCTCCGCCCCTCGGATCGTCGCACGCGGCTCCGTATCTGCTACATTTCATGATGCAGAACTTTTTCCATTTTGTATTCGTAAGGCCGGATTTTCCACCACTTATTTGGAACGATTAGCTACACCAAACGCTTCGCCAGCGGAGCAATCCCCATGAGACCCAAATCCATTCGCCCTCTCGTTTCCACGCTTGTGATATGTGCCACCGTAGGAACTGCGTGGGCTGCGGACATCTATGTCGCCGGCAGCCAGGGAGCTGGATTCAACGTGGGAAACGCTAGCGGCGGTGCTTCGGGAGTCGCCGGTTCCGGTGGCACGGGTGGCTACAACACTTCCAATGCCCTTCAGGCGGGAGGTCGCGGCGGCAATGGTGTCATTAATTCCACCGCGTCCACCAACAACATCACTCCGAATGCAGACCCCTCGCCCAGCACCCTCTTGGATCTTGGCGCAAGCTCCACGAGCAATTCCTCGGCCACGGGCGACGCGCTGGCCATTGGCGGCGGCGGTGGCGGCGGCAGAGGATCTGCCGGCACAGGGGGTGCGGGTGGAACTGGCGGCGCAGGTTCGCTCACGATTTCCGGGTCCGGGGTCGATTGGCTTCTCAACGGCAATGCCGCTCCCATCAACCCGATCAATCTGACCCTTGGCGGCGGCGGCGGCGGTGGTGGTGGCAAAGCCGGCACAGGAACCAACAACGGCGGCCCCGGCGGGAATGGGGGCGCAGGAACCTTGATTTTAGAAAGTGCGGCCACGCTCACTAGTTATGGCGCCTTGATCGGCGGCAACGCCGGATTCGGCGGCACCGCAAATACCGCCGGTTCAGGGCGGGGCGGCAAGGGTGGCGATGGAGGAGCCGGTATCCTGAGTATATCTTCTGCCAGCACCTGGTCGGCAACGACCCTCCAGTTAGGTGGTCAGGGCGGCGATCAAGGGGCAAACGCCAATCTGGCAACCAAAGGTGGCGGCGGAATTGGCGGGGCGGGTACCCTTTCCATTTCCGGCAGCGGCGCGCTCGTCACTGCCAGCGGCGCCGTCACGCTCGGTGGCAACGCGGGAACGGGAACCTACGGCGGCGCGGGTGGCACCGGCATCCTCAATCTTTTGAATGGCGGTGCGTTGAACACGGCGGCAACGATTACCCTGGCCAGCGGAGGCACTCTCAACATCGGCGGTGCCACGGTCAGCGGCGGCACCGGCGGAACCATCGGCGGTGCGGGCACGGACATCGCCAACAGCGGGGCGATCCAGTTCAACCAGACCGACTCGGTCACTCTGGGTCGCGCCATTTCCGGCGCGGGCACCTTGACCCAGGCGGGTTCCGGCACATCCACCCTCAGCGTCACCAGCAGCTATACCGGTGCCACCAACGTCACTGGCGGCAAGCTGATCGTGAATGGCAACATCTCCACCAGTACCCTGACCACCGTCAGCAGCGGCGCCACCCTTGGCGGCACGGGCACAGTCGGCAAGACCGTCGTCAATGGCACTCTTGCTCCGGGCAATAGCCCCGGCCAGATGACTTACACCGAGACGCTGGGACTCAACGGCAGTGTCATCATGGAAATCGATGGCACGGCAGGTGCTGGAATCACCGGTGGCCATGATTTCGTCAATCTGACCGGCAGCGGCGCGGCAGGTGTGCTCACCTACGGCGCTGCCATGACCCTCGACCTCGGGATGACCTTCGGTGAGGGAACCTACTCGTGGAACTTGTTTGATATGGCCAGCGCAGCAGGAACCTTCGCCACCGTCACGCTTTCTGACCAGTATTCCGGCAGCCTCTTGGATGCCGACCTCAACGGGGTATGGGATCTCACCACTAGCGGCAACACCTGGCAGTTCACCGAGTCCACCGGCGTGCTTGGACTCACCGTCATCCCCGAACCGAACCTCGCCGCACTGCTCGGTGGTTTCGGCGTGCTGGTCCTGCTGCGCCGCCGCAGAAACTGATTCGGAGAGAAAAGGAAAACAGCAAACCTGAATCGTTTACATCACCGACCCACCAATTTTCCATGAAACAATCCATTCTGACCGCGGCCACTCTCCTGGTCGCCCTCGTGCTCTTCGCGAATCCGCTCGCCGCAGCCGAGATAATCCTCATCGACTACAATGACGGCAACTCCGGCAACCTTGTCCATGACGCGAGCATCAACGACGGCGATTTTAATGCGCAAAGCACAACACCGGCGGCCGTTGTTCCCTGGGTGTCGTTAACCTCCTCCGAGTTCGCAACCACCAACCCCTCCGGAGTGGGAAGCGCCATGAATTACGTGGCGATGGGCGGAACCAACACAAGCACCTGGCGACAGATCGGTATCGATGCCTCGGGAACGTCAGGCTACACGCTTGCTGTCGGTCACACTCTCAGAGCCTCGTTCATGATCCGTCCCGCAGCCAATTGGGACACTACCGACACGATGGGGCTACGGCTCTTCTACACCGCTGACAATACGCTGACCGGTACTGCCACCACCTTGGCGGAATTCGTTTTCACTGGCCGCAACAATGCCGCCTGGTCCACGGAGGTTTTTTCTCCAGTACTCGTCACCGACCCCGGCGCAGTGGGGAAGAAACTTTTTTCAAGCATCCAGACGGCCAATCCCGGACCTGCCGCCACGGCTACCGGCAACAACGAGTTCGCCCGGATGGACAACCTCTTCGTTGCGGTGGAAACAACGGCCGCCAGTCCGAACCTGACCATCAATCCAACCTTCACCTTCAGCAACAACGGCAATACGGGCAGCTATGTCATCCCTGTTGCCAACCTCGCCGGCGACGCCAGCACGGGGCTGAATATTTCCGGCGTCACTCCCACCGGAGCCGCCGCGGGTGACGTTACCGTGACCACCTCGTTGGCCACACCGCTGGGGGTTGCCGCCAACGCCGCCGGCCAGATTGCGTTTGATTTCACCCCCAGCGCCGGGTCGGGAATCTACAACTTCAATCTCGAAATTGCTTCCGACGATGCTTCTGCCGCGTCACCACGGGTCGTGGCGGTCGCCATCACCGTGCTGCCGAGTCCGGTCCTCGCCGTCGCTCCAACCTTCTCGTTCACCAACAACGGAACCTCCGCAAGCTATTCGATCCCAATTTCCAACAACGCCAATAACGGCACCACGGCCCTCACCATCACGGGCGTCAACAAGTCCGGTGTTGATGAGAGCGATGTCTCCAACCTGGTGTTTCCCGCCAGCGTGGCTGCGGGAGCTAGCGGCCAGATCACTTTTGATTTCACCCCCAGTCTCGGGGCCGGCGCTTACACCTTCAACCTTGCAATCAACTCCGATGACGACAGCGCGGCCTCGCCACGGGTGATCGCCGTCGCCATTACCGTACAGGATCCGTTCATCGCGGTGGCCTCGAACACCATTGACTTCGGCAGCCTTCCTAACAATCCCGGCTCGCAAACCGCCACCCTCGCCATCACCAACAACGGCGGTGCCACCAACCTCACCATCAACAGCGGAACCAGCACCGTCACCGGGAACGCCGCATTCAGCGTGACTTCGTGGCCGGGTCCCATCGCTCCCGGTGCATCCGCAAACATCGAGGTCACCTTCACTCCCGGAGCCAATCAGGGAATCTTCGCTGGAACACTCAACATCGTTTCCAATGACTACAACGGAACCACTCCGGCCATCGCCCTCAAAGCCTTCGTCTTCCCCGGCGGAAACCAGGTGGCGGCGGCCGATTTCGGCACGGCTAGCTCGGCGATTGCGACGAACTACACACGGTTTGTCGTTTCCCAGGGTGCATCCCAGACGATCGGTGGAGTCGGCATCCAGCTTCAATCGAAAAACACCGATATCGTTGCCGGCACCGGCGCCACCTCCGGAGCCCTCATGACGGATTACGCCGCCACCACCTTCAACGGCGGCGCGGGCAACTACATCAGCGTGATCCTCACCAGTCTGAACACCGGCACTCTCAACCTCCTCAGCAGTCACAACTACAACAACAGTTTAGGTCTTCCGATCAACATTCAGTTTGGAGAACAAGGTGGCACGCTCGCTTCTGTGGCCACTAACATTAGCCGCCCGGGCACCGCCGAATACTCGACGACCGTGGAAACCGGGAAAACCTACGAACTGCGGGTGCTGGAAAACGGCACCGCCAACCTCGCCTACATCAGCGGCCTGCTGCTCTGGGGCAATGCGGTTCCCGGTGACAATGCTTATGGCGCGTTTGTCACCAATGCCGGCCTCGATCCAGCAACCACCGGCCTGCCCAATCTCGATCCGGACAACGACGGCGTGGCCACCGGCATCGAATGGGCGCTCGGCGGCAACCCGAACGACCCCGCCAACCCGGACACCGGTCTGCTTCCGAGCCCGACAACCGATGGCGATTCGCTGACTTTCACTTACCTGCTCGCAGACCGGGCCGCCAACGATCCCAACACCACCGTGTTCGTCGAATACGGCAATAATCTGATCGGCTGGACCAAGGCCGAGAACGGAGTTGGAGGAGTCACTATTGCCGAAGACAGCGTCACCGTTCCCGGCTCCACCGAGATCACCGTCGATCTGCCCAAAACCCTCGACGTGGGAGTTCGCAAGCTCTTCGCCCGACTCCGCGTGAGCTTGTGACCCTCTCGCCGCCTGCCTGCGGAGGGACAGAAAACCGCGCCGCCAACCCGGCCCCATCACCGTTCTGATGTTGCGGTCATTAACAAATCTTCAAGCGCGGGGCGCTGTGATACATCCTCCTTCCATGCTAAAATCCTTCATTTGTCTCGCGGCGATTTTTCCACTCCTGGCCCAAGCCGATTCCGTCCGGCCCGCAGGAAA
>JBIPND010000267.1:0-5165 GCA_044374015.1 Luteolibacter sp.
AAAGCATTCGATGCGCCGGTCGATGCCGAGATTCATGCAGAACTTCACGAATTTTTCAAACGCACTAAAATCGAAAGCATAACTTCCGTCCGTTTTGCGCCGCCAGCGGATCATTTCGTCATAGGGATAGTTGGTCTGCGGTTGCTCGCTCTTGAGCAGGTAGGAACTGCGCCACGGATCCTTCACCAGGTTCACCGTGATGGTCTTCTGGCCTGCATCCCTCAGCAGTTCCAGCGTGGGTTTGTAGAGTGCCAGATGCCGGTCAGACCACATGAGTTTGCGCAGTCTTGATGTGTCCATTGCGCCTCATCCTGGCCATGACCCGTGCAGCCCGCGTAGGAGTGTGCGGTGGCCTGGGGGTGCATCCAGCAATTCACATCCATGACCCAATCCTTCACCACGGGAATCGTGACGGGCAATACCTTGATGGCGAATGGAAATTTGAGGGATGTATCATTCATCTTCACGGATATTTCCCCGCAATACACACCGGGCTTCGCATCGCGGGGGATGTCCACGCCGTTGAGGCGGAGCGTGCCGTTGCCGAACAAGTTGACCGACGTCTGGATGTTGATGAAGCCCGAGTCGAGCGTCGTGGTGCCGCTGCGGTCCATCGCGCCCCCTAGAAGGTTGTTGAGCAGGGTGCCGCCGTTGACGAAGAGCGCGCCCGGTCCTGTTAGCTCCTGAGCACCGCCGAATTCGACCGCTCCCCCACCGGACACGGTGGGGGTGGTGCCCCCCGTGCGCAAAAACGTTCTTCCGGATGCCACGCTCCATGACGGCGAGGCACCTAACATCGCATCGGCCTCGATCGATCGATTCTGGGTGGCGGCAACCAGATCGATGCCATGAATGCCGCGGTTCCGACGAGTGAGGCGGCGGGTGTCGCCGCCGGACACCAGGGCGTCGGCCAAGGCGTCGCGTTGGGCCGGATTTTCCAGCACTGGGCGGATGGTTTCGAAACCGGCGGCATATCCGCCGAGGTTGGAATGCACTCGTGGCGGAGCCATACAACCATTCCGCCCGCCCCTCAGACCGGATTCGCTGGAAGGAACAACCAACCAGTCGATGGCGATGGAACTCACGGCACTTCCGGCGATATTTGGTCTTGATTGGTTTGCGCAACATGATCTCCGAACGTTTCATCACCACTAACTGCCCGGTTTGTTCAAAGTCCTTTGAAGTCGAAGCCACAGAAAAAGAAAGACGTCACGCCCTTGTTGATGTGCCCCACCGACTACGCGGGCGCTCACGGGAGTGATTACAAGAAGAGCCTGGGTGCCACGCTCGACAAGGACGTGGACATCATGTGGACCGGCCCGGGAATCTGCTCGGACATCCCCGCGGATTCGGTCAAGGCGGTCGCGGAGTTGTGGCAACGCAAACCGTTCATTTGGTGGAACTGGCCGGTGAACGACTACTGCCGCACCAACCTGCTCATGGGCCGCACCTATGGCCTCGACAAAGGAAACAAGGGGCGGCTCTCCGGATTTGCGTCGAACCCGATGGATAAGCCGGAAGCATCGAAACTCGGACTCTTCAGCATTGCCAACTGGGCGTGGAACGTGGATGCGTTCGATTCTGAAAAATCCTGGCGGGCTGCGTTTCCACGCCTTTATCCCGGACTCTCGGAGCCGATGTTCGTTTTCGCAAAGCATAACTCCGATCAAGGCAAGAATGGCCACGGCTACCGCCGGGAAGAATCCGTGGTGATCAAACCTGCCGTGGACAAGGCTCTTGAGTTTTATCGCTCGTCGGAAAAACTCGGGCAAGCGGACGCCGATTTGCTCTCAAAGGAGTATGAGCAAATCATTGCGGCGGCGGATGCGATCTGCAGCAAGCTCCCAATGAGTGATCCCGCGCTTTGGCACGAGATTGAATACTGGGCGAAATCCTTCGGGGCATTCGGCAAGGCGGGAATGGCTGCGGTGACGATCGCTTCGGGAAAAGCCGGAAACGGAGAGTCGCACATGGCCTTGTTTTCAGTGATCGCCACGGCGAAGGCAAAGCAGCAGGAATTCTCCGACGCCCAAAAGAAACGCCATTTCGAGGAAACATTCCCGAGCGACCAGCAATGGTCCAGCGGATGCAAGGTTTCGACGCTCGTGCTGGCACCCTTGGTTGACGAACTGTTCACCACCGAGTGGGCAAAGGCCTATGCGCTTCTCGGCGGCGAGGTGTCCGCCGGAAATGCCGTATATCGCGCATTCTCCGACGCGGAAGGAATGGAGAGCATCCAAGCCGAGCGGGACGGGAAGTTCGTCCATCTGCGCCGCGTCCTTGAAGTCGTGAAACTCGCCCCGAAACAACACATCGGTCTCGCGCTGCCGGAGGGGGTTCACGCGAATTACATTCACGTCAAACTCGACAATGCCGAGGCCGCGAATGCCTGCGGCATTGAAGTCTCAGCGGATGGCAGGAAGTGGTCGCCTTTCGACGCGAGAAAGTCAGGTGGCGAACTCCAGAACCCGGTGAACCTGAATGACAGGATCCGCTTTTTCCGGCTCGTCAACCAATCTGCTGCGACCGTCGAATTCCGCATGGATCAGTTCAAATTCGACGTCCCCGCAGACGCCAGGGAAAATTCCGTGGAGGCCTGCACGGATGGCGATGCGACGACCTTCTACACCGTGTCCGTAGCGCAAACCTTTACCGGTCCCGCTACCGCAAAAACGGCCTACCTGGTTTCGGATGCTTCCGAAACAGCGGTTAACAGAAGCGGCAACGCGTTCACGGTGACGCCACCGCAGGGTGGTGTCGTCCGCCTGTTCGAAATCATCTGGAGATAATCTGTTCACCAAGCCAGTCCGGCACTTCACCGTCGCCGGTTTTCTCACCTTCTAATATCCATGAGAGATTGAAGCGCGCGACGGTGCCGCCGCCTTGCGGGCCGCCTTCGTAGAACAGATAGATCCAGCCTTCCGACGGTGTGCCCGGGCGGCCGGCGTTCAAGGATGAGTAGGCAAAATTTCCATCGAAAACCTGGCGGCGCACGGGCCAGGTTTTGCCGCCGTCGAAGCTGGTCCAGACATGGCCGTTTTTCCGGCCTTTGGGACTGACAATGTTGCTGTAAACCATGATATCGCGACCGAGGACGGGCAGGCGGACGAGGCCGCCCATCAGGCCGTAGGTGGATGCCGGGTCGCCGTCGGGGAGGATGTGCGAGCGTTGCGGATTTCCCCACGTTTTCCCGCCATCCTTGCTTTCGCCGGTCCACCGCCAGATGGCGTCTTCGCGGGTGGGTGCCCAGTGGCGGCGGGTGTTGTAATGGAGATTTCCGTTAGAAAGTTCGACGATGCAGGCCTCGCCAGTGCCCATCACGGGAAACGGCTCGGAGCTCACCCAAGTGCGGCCGCCGTCGTCACTGAACATCGCATGGGTGTAGTGCGTGTGGAAGAATTCCTGCGGATAATTCGTGCGGCCATACCAGCGGGTCGGGCGGATGAGGCGGCCCTTGTAGGGCCCGTGGCGCAGGCTGATGCCGTGCTCGTTCATGTGCATCGACGGCAGGTGCCCGAACGAGTTCGGATGAATGACGGTTTCCTGTTTTTCCCATGTCAGGCCGTGGTCCTTCGAGCGGTAGATGAACAAGGGCGAGGGCGGGTGGCCGTCCTCGATGAAAGCAAGGATGTCGCCGGAAATCTCATCCACGGTGAAGCCGCCGCCCATGAAGCCCTTGGCGATGGCGATCGGTTCTCCCCAGCTTGCGCCGCCATCGGTGCTGCGGCGGACCTGCACTCCATTCCATGCGGCGATCACCGTGCCGTCCATGGCGACGACGACGTTAGGGAAGCGTTCCTTGGCAGCGACCTGTTGGCTTTCAAACACAGCCGGCTTGAGGAAGGCAGCAACGGGACCCTCATGGGCGGACGCGGGTTTGAAAAACTTGTTGTCCTGGTTCCAACCCATGTCGGCGGTGGCGGGAATGAACTGGCTTGCGAAGAAACAGAGAAGAAGAACGGCGGGCAGTGGTTTCATGTCAACGGTTGCGGAGCCACTATCTTCAATTTCCGCTATGGGTAAAGACCTGGAACTCCGCGATGGTCGGAGTGTCCGAGGCCTTGCGGAGATTCAGGCGCAGGGCGGTGGCGCGCAGGCCGTCGGCGGGTAGCCGGAGTGCCGCGCCGATGGTGGTTCCGCTGGCGATCTTCCGCCAGCCGTCGGTGGTTTTCGCTTCGACGTCGAATTCCTGAGTGCGCCCGTAGGGGGCGTCACTGAGGAAGATTTCGGAAATATTCTGAGCGCTTCCCAATTCAATCGTCACCGTTCCTGAGCGCGCGGCTTCCTCGGCGGCCCACATGGTGTTGGGGTCGCCGTCGGTGATGAACTTCGCGTCCAACTGCTCCTCGCGTCCAGGCCAGAAACTGGAGACCTCGGGGCGGATGCCCTTGCTGACCAACTTGGGTGCGGCCAGCGGTTTCGGCTCGCCCTCGATCTCGATGGCGATGACCGAGGCGACGGGATCGGGTGCGTTCTTCGGCAGGGTGATTTCGATGCCGCCCGAAGTCGCTCGGGTGGCGAGCGGTTGGCCCGGATCTCCTAACAACCATGCGCGCTTCACTTGGTTCGATGCGGGCAGGCGGATCGATCCGCTATGCGGCCATTTGTAGACATGCAGGTAAAGACGGTTTCCCTTGCGGGTGCAGCGACCATCGAAGGGAAGGAAGCCGAAGGGCGAGGCGCTGGTGCCGTGGATCGCCTCGCCGTTGACCTTCATCCAGGCACCGAATTTTTCCAGGCATCCTAGCGCCTGCGGCGTGATGGCCCCTTCTCCGGTGGGGCCGATGTTGAGCAGCAGGTTGCCGCCCTTGCTGGCGACGTCGATGAACTGGTGCAGCAGGTCGGTGTAGGTGCGGAAACCGACAATCCGGCTGTAGCCCCAGTTGTTAGGGAGTTGCATCGTCTGACAGGTTTCCCAATCGACGCCGGGAAGCCCGGTGGCGGGAACCTCGCCTTCCGGGGAAATATAATCTCCGGCAAAGACATAACTGTAAGTGTTTTCGATATGGAAATCGAGCTTCGGTTGCGGCGGCAGGTAGCCGGAGCGGTTGTTGATGACCACTGAGGGTTGCAGGGTGCGGATGAAGTCCTCGAGTTGTTTGCCGTCCTCGGAAGTCCAGTGCTGGCGGTCCCAGCTGCCGTCCAGCCAGATCATGCCGATTTCC
>JBIPND010000268.1:0-5150 GCA_044374015.1 Luteolibacter sp.
ACCCTTTCACCTCACGGCCTCATGGCCAGTTAGCGGCGGTCACAGACGCGCCGCTACAGGGAACAAAGGCTGCGAGGATGGCGTCGTGCACGTCCTCCGCGGATTTCACCGGATGGTCGGAGCCCAGTGTGAATGGGGTCAGAGTAATCGGATTCACATTTCTCTGCTCTTCTCTGGGGTCGGTTCCCGCAGTGTAACATTTCAACTTTGGGTTGGTGCCTGTGCAGGTCCATTTTGGCAACGGACAGAGCCTGAGCATCACCATTTGTCCCGCCGATCCGGAAATTTCTCACTGTATTCACAGGGAAGTCAGCAAGAATCAGCAGTTGATTCGCTCGTCACCAACTGGCGTCCGCCAAGCCCGGAATCGCCCGAAAATCTGCCTCCCGAGACCGGGTGTGGCTTACTGCGGTTACGCGAGGCTTCTTCGTTGGCACACCCTTTCACCTCACGGCCTCATGGCCAGTTAGCGGCGGTCACAGACGCGCCGCTACAGGGAACAAAGGCTGCGAGGATGGCGTCGTGCACGTCCTCCGCGGATTTCACCGGATGGTCGGAGCCCAGCAGCACCGGGCGCTCGGCCTCGGTCACGTGGTCGCGCCCGTGTGAGCCCTTGACCAGCGAGGCATCCAGCGGGATCACATCCAACAGAGCGCGCAGGCCGAGCTTTTTCCTGAGCAGGAAGCCGGCGATTTTCAGCTTGGGGAACGCGATGGCGGGATCGATGAAAAGCTCGCACGGGTCGTAGCCGGGCTTGCGGTGGATATCGATGGTGCGGGCGTAGTCGGGGGCGAGCGCGTCGTTCTCCCAGAAATAGTAGGTGAACCACGCGTCAGGTTTTGAAATCGCGATGAAGTCGCCGGCCCTGTCGGTGGCGATGCCGGGATTCCAGAATTCGGCGGTCACCCGGACTTCATCCACGCCGGGAGTGTTTTCTAACGCCGTGCGCACCTCGTCGCGGATCGACGGGTCGTTCACGTAAATGTGCGCCACCTGGTGATCGGCGATGGCGAAGGCGCGGGAGGCGCCGCAATCGAGGGTTTCCCGGCCGAGCTCGTCCTTGACTTGGATCCAGCCTTTTTGGCGGAACAGGCGGTTGAGGTGGACCGGCTGCGTCACGGCGGAAATCCCGTATTCGGATAAAACGAGCACCCGGATGTTGCGGGACTCGTAGTGGTGGATCAGATCGGTGGCGAGGCGGTCGATTTTCCGGAGCTCCTCAGGAATGTTAGGCGCATCCGGTCCGTCTTTCTGCAACGGGTAATCGAGGTGCGGCAGATAGACCAGGCTGAGTGTCGGCGAGTGTTTTTCCTCCACCCACTTGGCGGAGGCGGCGATCCATTCGGACGAGGCGATCCCGGCCGCCGGCCCCCAGAACGCGGGAAAGGGAAACGGGCCGAGGTCGTTTTTCAGTTGCTCGCGCATGCCCATCGGCTGGGTGTGGACGTCGAAAACCTTGCGTCCGTCCGCCGGATAGAGCGGCCGCGGGGTGATGGAAAAATCCGCCGTCGAGTGCATGTTGTACCACCAGAAAAGCTTCGCGCAGGTGAAACCCGGGAGCTCGCGGCGCAGCTTGTCCCACAATTTCTCGCCGTGGACGAGGTGGTTGCTCTGTTTCCAAAACCGGACCTCGGCGTTTTCCCGGTCGTACCAGCCATTGGCGACGATGCCGTGTGCCGCGGGTGAGGTGCCGGTGACGATGGAGGACTGCGCGGTGCAGGTGACCGCCGGAAACGCCGGCTGGTAACTCTGCACGCCGTGTTTCGCGGCGAACGCGGCCAGCCCCGGCATGTCCGCGCCTAACAGCGACCGCGAAAGTCCGACAAGATTGATGACCGCAACGCGCATGGCGGCAGCATGGAATGGCAGCGGCGCGTTGCAAAGCGTTTGAATCGATCAATCCATGCGCTGGATTCCGAGCGGATTGGCCTCCTGGAGCTCCGCCGGGAGGGCGGCATCGGGGAAGCTTTTATCAGATGAATGGCGGAATGCCGTGGCGGAATGGATCGGCCGGATTGAAAAAGTAAGTGCTCTCGCCATTCACCCAGGCGCGGCCGGAGACGCGGGGGATGATTTTTCCGTTAGGAAGGGATTCGAAGTGGCCGTGGAAGACGGTGTCGAGGATGCCGGCCTGGCGCCAGATTTCTCCGGGCTTGAGTTTGCCGGAGGCGTGGAGGCAGGCGAGTTTGGCGCTGGTGCCGGTGCCACATGGTGAGCGGTCGTAGGCTTTTCCGGGGCAGAGCAGGAAGTTCCGGCTATCGGCGGTGGCCGGATTGGTCGGCGGACCGAAGACTTCGATGTGGTCGATTTCCCCGCCGTTGTCGCCGGTGATGTTTTGGTGGTGGAGCGCCTGGCGGACGGCCCAGCAGAAGGCGGTGAGCGCTTCGATGTTTTTGCAATCCACCGCCGGCCCTTGTCGGTCGATGAGGAAAAACCAATTGCCGCCCCAGGCGATGTCGCCGTGGAGGATGCCCCAGCCCGGGACCTCCACCGGGACGGCGGCGGCGTGGCGGTAACACGGCACATTGGCGACTTCCACCGAGCCGTCGGGCCGGAGTTCCGCGGTGATCACGCCCACCGGGGTGTCGATGCGATGGATGCCGGCGGTGATTTTTCCCAAGTGGGCCAGCGTCACGACCAGGCCGATGGTGCCGTGAATGCACATTCCGAGAGTGGAAACGTTGTTGAAAAAAATCACGCCGCAGCAGCAGTCGGGTTCCTGCGCTTCGCAGAGCAGCGCGCCGACCATCGCCTCGTGGCCGCGCGGCTCGTTGCAGACGGCGCTGCGCAGCCAGTCATGCTGTTCGCGCAAAAGTCGCGCCCTCTCCGCAAGCGGCCCGCCTCCCAGATCCGGCCCGCCGGAGATGACGACCCGGGTGGGTTCGCCTTCGGTGTGGGAATCGATGACGTGAAGGTTGGCTTGGGGTTGCATGAATTTCTCCGGTTGTAACATTCCGGTCTTGGCAAAAGCTGTAGCGGCGGCTCCCGAATTCGTATAGGAAAAGCCGTCCCATGAACCAGGCCGCCTCGCTTCGCAAATCCTTCTTCGCCTCGTTAGATGGCCTGTTGCCGGTGGACCGGCTTTTCGACGGCGTGCCGGACATCGTGTTTTTCGTCAAAGACGTGCACGGCCGCTACATGGCGGTCAACGACACGCTCGCCACCCGCTGCGGGCTGGCGGACAAAAACGACGCGCTCGGCCTCACCGCCGACGAGCTGTTTCCGCCACCGCTGGGCAAGGCGTTCGCGCTCCAGGATCGTGAAATCCTCCGCAGTGGTCAACCGATCCGCGATCACCTCGAACTCCATCTTTACCCCGGCGGCCGCAGCGGCTGGTGCCTGACCTTCAAGGAGCCGGTGCTCGGGAAAAACGGCAGCATCGCCGGCATCTGCGGGATTTCGCGCGACCTCCATTCCCCCGGCGAGCAAGGTTCCGACTTGGCCGCGCTGTCCGCCGTGATCGAGCACATCCACCGGCATTACGACGAAGTCCTGCGGCTGCCGGGGCTCGCGGAAATGGCGGGGCTGTCCGTCTATCAGTTCGACCAGCGCATCCGTTCGTTGTTCCATGTCACCGCCGGGCAATATCTGGTCAAAGTCCGGATCGATGCCGCGTGCCAGCGTCTATCAGGCACGGCCGAGCCGCTCGTTCAGATCGCGCTCGCTTGCGGTTATTCCGACCAATCGTCGTTTTCCCGCCAGTTCAAACAAGCCGTCGGCATCAGCCCGCTGGCCTATCGGCGGAAAATCCATGGTGCGCGCCCGGATTGAGCCGTCCGCTCAGACAAGAAAGTGGCTGGCGCGTCTCGCGACAGACCGTTGCAGAGGCGTCCCGCCTCCCGTCTGTCAGATCCGGGCGAGACGCCCAGTACGGTCATTTTAGCCATTAAGAGTAAGAAAAATTCAACCGCAGATGAACAGGATGAACGCAGATAAACAGAGGGGAAATTCAGTCTTTATCTGTGTACTTCATCTGCGTCCATCTGAGTTCATCTGCGGTTAAAAATTCTTAAACTGACAGTATTGGGCGAGACGCCCGGACGACGGTCTGGAGTCCGGCGGCGGGCGTGGGAGGGGACTGCCGCAAGCCTTGCACGATGCGGCGGGAGTCTTTATGGATCACGCCAGTGTCAAGCGAGTCCCTGAAAAATCACCCGAAGCGCTGGAAGTGGCGGCTGGAGTGGCTTGCCCAGATGGCGGTCGAGAGGTGCGTGGGGCTGCTGCCCGGTGCCTGGGTTTTCCGGCTCGGCGAGACGGTGGGCGGGCTGGCTTGGCATTGCATGCGGGAACGGCGGCGGGTGGTTTTGCGAAATCTGCGGATCGCGTTTTATCGGGAGCATGACCTGCCCGCGCTGGAGAAAATGGCGCGCGAGGTGTTCCGCCGGACGGGAGGCAACCTGCTTTCGAGCGCCCACACCGCACGGCTCAACGCGGACCAAGTGGCCAAAGTGCTGTCCGTCGAGAATCCGCAACTGCTCGAAGACGCTGCTGCCGACGGCCGTGGCGTGGTGCTGATGCCGCCGCACATGGGCAACTGGGAAATCCTCAGCCGGCTCAACCGCTTGTTCCCGCAAGGCCATCCGATCGGGGCGTTTTACCGGCCGCTGAACAACCCGCTGATCGACGCGCGGGTGGTCGCCCAACGCGGCACCGACGGCACCCGTTTGTTTTCCAAGCGCGACAGTTTTCACCAAGTCGCCGGGTTCATCCGCGACGGCGGGATCGTGGGAATTCTAGCGGACCAACGGTCGGGTCGGAAAGGCGAGCTGGTGCGCTTCTTCGGCCGGCTCACGCGGGCCAGCCCGCTGCCCGGCCTGATCGCGCGGCGCAGCAAAAGCCCGGTGGTGGGGATTTCCCTGATCACCCATGCGCCGGGAAAATGGAAAGTGCGTTATCACTCTGTCGAGGGGCCGCTCAACACCACCCGCTGCATGGCCGTTCTCGAAAAGGCGATGAAGGCCAGTCCGCTGGATGTGTTTTGGTTTCAGGAGCGCTGGAAACTCAATTTGAGCCCCAAGCGCGGCATCCAAGACTGGCTCGGCAGCGAGCTCCACGGCGAAGGCACGCCCCACCGCGCGCTGCTGTGGCTGGCCGGCGTGGCGCAGGATTGGCAAATTCCCGCCGAGTGGATCCATCCGGATGTGATTTAC
>JBIPND010000447.1:0-3713 GCA_044374015.1 Luteolibacter sp.
TTGAAGCGGGGCATCACTGCCAAGGATTTAACTGAGTTAAAAAGCGAAATGCTGAAGAAGGTGGCCGCTGAATTGCTGGATGGCACTTATGACAAGGCTCATCGGGCGGCGTCATACGAAGCCTATCCATCGCCGCGACAACTCGGTGAGACTCTCAAGCTTGGAGATGGATTCAGCCGCTATGAGAACATCACCGGCATCCATTTGAATGAAGGTGAAATCCGGTCCGGCCACTGGCTCTTTCAACGGCCTTCACGCAAAAAGCAATTCCTTAGCAATGACACACACTATGAAAACAATGCTTGCAGCTTTCGCTGCCTCGATCACTGCCATTTCGACCTGCCCCCCAGCTGCGGCAGCCGCACCGGCTCCTTTGCCCGCCGTCATACCCTTCCAAGAATCCCTGCGGCAAGCGGAAGTGGTCCCGGCCAATTTGACCGACGGACAGCGTGATGGCTTGCTTCTCGGCAACGGCGACCTCTACGGAATCGTCTGGGAAAAGGAGGGCGGGCTTTTCATGCGCATCACCAAGAACGACATCTGGGACGCGCGGGTCGATACCTCGAAGGACGGCGAATTGCCGCGGGTCGATATCGCGACCCACGCGGTCACCGGTTCCATAAACGCTCCCCCGAGTTACAATCTCGCCTACCCCCAGCCGAGGAGCGCCACCGCCCTGCGCCTCGGTCCTGTGCCGGAAAACATGCGCGCCCGCCTCGACCTCAAAAAAGCCAACGTGACGATCGAGTCCGCCGGCCAGGCCCACACGACCCTTCGCGTCCTGCAGGACCGCAATGTGCTTCTCGTCAAAGGCCCGCACCCAGTATCCCTCGAGGAAATCAAGGCCGACACCCTGCCCGCTGCAACCATCGGCACCACCGACGGGATTTCCTGGCTGCAGATGAAAATGCCCGGCGACATCGATTATAAAGGCATGGAATACGCCATCGCCCTTGCCGCCAAGGGCGAACTGAAGGCCGTTTCGTTGGTGACCTCCTTCGACATCGATCAGGGCGATGTGCTGCAACACGCCATCGATCTCGCCCGGAAGACGATCGCCGCCGAGGAAGCTGCGCTCGTTGCCACACATGAGCAGGGCTGGCAGGAATTCTGGTCGCGCAGCGGCGTTCAGCTCGCCGACAAGGAACTCGAACGCTGGTGGTATCGCATGCTCTATTTTGCGGGAACCGTCTGCCGCCACGGCACGGCACCGGTGGGGATCATGCCGCCCCTCGCCACCGATGATACCCCTTGGCACGCCGATTTTCACCACAACTACAACACCTGGCAGGCCTACTGGCCGCTGCCTGCCGCCAACCACCCCGAGCTCGCCGACCCGTGGATCACCTACAACCACAACATGATCCCGCGTTTCCGCAACCTCGCCCGGGTGACCTATGGCATTGACGGCCTGCATGTCCCGATTGCTTCGTATCTCCACGAGCCAGACCCGGCCTCCAGCAAGAGCCTCAACCAGCGCCAGATGTCCATGAACCCTTGGGGGCTGACTATCGGACTGCAAGGGATGACGCTGCAGAGCTTGTGGCAGAAATACCTCTGCGATCAGGACATCGAATACATGCGAACAAAGATATATCCCTTCCTCAAGGAGGTGGCGACGTTCTATGTGTCATTCATGGAGAAATGCGCCAAGGATGAGCGCGGACGCATTCTGTTGGGGCCTTCCTACAGTCCGGAGCACGGTTCGATGGGAATCTTCAACTGTCCGTTCGACATCGCTTACGTTCACTATACCTTCGACGCGATGACCCAGGCGTCCGCAGTCCTCGGGAAGGATCGGGATCTGGCGGAAAAATGCCGCGCTTTCAAGGTAATGCTGCCGGACTATCCGACCGCCGACAACCCGGAGAACCAGCCGGTCGTCGTCGATTGGAAAGGCTGCGGCTACAGGCAAGTCGCCGTTCACAACATTACCGTGCCTGCCTCGCCCGTGTTTCCCGGTGAGCAGGTCACCTGGTTTTCACCCGAGGCGGAAAAGGAGCTGTTCCGGCGCACGATCAAGGACACCCAGCACAACGGCAACAACTCTCATGTCATGTTCAACATTGCCAAAGCCCGCCTCTCGATGATGGACGGCTACACCGATGCGAAATCATGGTTCACCTCCCGCGAGCTGCCAAACGGACTTTTCGTCTGGACGGGCCATCAGCACGGCACCTACATGCCGGAAATGATCGGCATCGCCGGCATGATCAACGAGTTCCTGCTGCAGAGCGTGGACGACAAGATTCGAGTTTTCCCCTGCTGGCCGTCCGACCGGGATGCCGGCTTCACCCGGCTGCGCGCCCAGGGCGGTTTTCTGGTTTCCGCGGAGTTCAAGCAAGGCGAGGTCATCTCCGCAACCATCGAAAGCCTGGCCGGCAAGCCGCTTCGTTTTCTTAGTCCGTGGAAAACGATCCATGTCAATGGCAAGAAAGCCACCGTTGATAACGAGGAACTTGTGACCATGACCACGAAACCCGGGGAGGTCTTCCGGTTCACGGCAGCCAATGAGAATTAGGACGCCGACGGACGTCTCAAGGACTACGTGAGAATTATACAGTGAAAGCCAGCCCAAGCTAGCCGCTTGGGCCGAAGAAATCCAACCCATGACCAAACAACTATTCACCATGAGAACTAAGCAGATCCCTACGGTCGTTCGCGTGATGTCAGCACGCATGCCCCCAACTCGATTCCCAGCACCATGGATTGCCGCGTTGGCAATCGCCGTCTCGCCAGTCCTCGCCGCCGAGAAGAAACCGAACATCGTCTTTATTTTCAGCGATGACCACGCATTGCGCGCGATCAGCGCCTACGGCGACGCCCTCAACCACACGCCGCGCATCGACAGCCTTGCCGAACATGGCGCGATTTTCACCCGCTCCTACTGCACCAACAGCATCTGCGGGCCATCGCGCGCGACCATCCTCACCGGAATGCACAGCCATCGCAACGGCTTTACTGTCAACTACGGCGGCGGCGGCTTCGATGGTGGGCAGACGACCTTTCCCAAGCTAATGCGCACCGCGGGCTATCAGACGGCGGTCATCGGCAAGTGGCACCTCCATTCACCTCCGACCGGCTTCGATCACTTCGAGATCCTCCCAGGCCAAGGAAGCTACTACAATCCGGACTTCATCCAGATGGATGGCAGCAACAAGCGCTACACCGGCTATTGCACCGACATCGTCACCGACCGCGCCTTCGAGTGGATGGAAAACCACCGCGATCCCGACAAGCCGTTTCTCCTGATGGTGCAGCACAAGGCCCCCCACCGTGCTTTCACTCCGGCGCTGCGCCACCTCGAAATGTGGAAAGATGAAGATCTCCCGGAGCCGCCAACGTTGTTCGACGACTACTCTAACCGCTCGAAAACCCTCAAGGACAACGAAATGGAGATCGCCCGCCACATGCGCTGGGGCCTTGATCTCCAGGTGCCGGACTTCAATCCCGACAACACTCCGAACAGCCCGCGTAACGAATACGCCCGCATGAATGACGAACAGAAGGCCGCATGGGACGCCCACTTCGGGCCGCTCAACGCCCGCATGATCGCCGACTACGAGGCCGGGAAATTCGCCGACCCCAAAGACCTGACGCGCTGGAAATACCAACGCTACGTTAAGAATTACCTCCGCACCATCGCCGCCGTGGATGAAAACGTCGGCCGTGTCCTCGACTATCTCGAAGAACACAAGCTCGCCGACAACACC
>JBIPND010000269.1:0-5145 GCA_044374015.1 Luteolibacter sp.
GCTCTTGGAGAGGCAAGCTAAAGCTTGAACTCCGGACGGCGAAATGGAGCTCCCACGCGCAAACCGGTTTTCATCGATTCGGCCGTGTGCCACCAGAACGCGGTCCGGAGTGAAGCTCCCAGGCAAAACCAGCGCTCCGGCTCAGTTCTTCTCCATCGGGTGCTCCTTGAGCAATTCTTCGGTGAGGTAGAACATCTTGCGCTCCTTGGTGGCGGCGCGGACTTTGCTGACTTGCTCCGGCTTGATCGGGGAGGCCTGGTTGTCGAAGCGGTTGCGGATGTAAGTGAGCACGGCGGCGGTCTCGGCATCGTTGAGCATGCCGCCAAACGGGGTCATCGGCACATGGCCTTCGTATTTTTTGCCGTTGAGCTCGAGCGGGCCCATCAGGCCGTGGAGGGTGAGTTTGATCAGGCGGTCGGGATCGCCGGAGACCCACGGGTTGTTGGTGAGCGGCGGGAAGGCGGGGTCGAGGCCCTTGCCGTCGGGCTGGTGGCAGGTGGCGCAATGCGCATCCCGGAAATAGACTTCGTGGCCGGCGATGAATTGTTTTTTGCCATCTTCATCGAGCTGCGGCGGGATGGTCGGCAGCGGGTGCTCGTTGACTTCGGCTTCGATCAGCCCGCCGAGTCGGGTGCCGGCGGTTTTGACGGCGTTGGTGGTCCATTCGTCCTGCGGCTGGGCGGCGGCGATGGAGACAATTTTCCGGCCGTCGGGATTGTCGAGCCACGAGGCGGCGACGACGGCTTCGAGGCGGACGCGGCCGTGAGGATCGGCGGCGGCTTGGGTCAGGAGCGCGGCATGATCCGCGAAGCGGTGGGTGTTGTATCGCAGCACCCGTACGGCGGCGGCGCGGACGCGGAAATCCTTGGCTTGGAGCAGTTTGCGGAGCTGGTCCGGATCGGGCTGGTTGAGTCCCCAAGTGGTCCAGAGCGCTTCCAGCAGGTGGTGTTCGTGGCGGGGATCGGCGGGGTCGAGTTGGCTCACCCAGGTTTTGATTTCGGCGGCGACCTTGTCGGCGGGGTGGGCGCGGAGTTCGCGGCGGCTGCGGCAGCGGCTGCGGGCTTCCGGGAGTTTGAGGTTTTCCAACAGCGTGGCGATCGGCGCGCCGTGGACTTGCGCGGGTTTCACCAACGGCCGTGACGGATAGGTGATCCGATAGATGCGGCCGTGCATGTGATCGCGCAGCGGGTCGCGGGCATTGTGTTGCATGTGGCCGATGAGCACGTTGTGCCAATCGAGCAGATAGAGCGAACCGTCGGGCGCGAATTCGAAGTCGGCCGGGCGGAAATTCCCATCGGACGACTTGAGCAGGTCCTGGCGGAACTCGGTGGCGTAGCCGGTACCATCGTCTTTGATCGAGTGTTGTTTGAGGCCGAGGAAACCGATGGTGTTGCCCAGCAGAAGGTCACCCTGGACGTCATCCGGGAAGTGGCGTGAGGAAACGATTTCCAAACCGGAAGTGGGGCGGACGCGGGCGGCGGGCGGCGTGAGGTCCTTGGTGAGCGGGGTCTTGGCGCCGTAGGTGGGCTTGATCGACGACGGCAACATCCAGTTCATGCTCGGGCCCGAGGTGTGGATGAAAAAGTCCTGGCCCCATTCGTCGAAGGCGATGCCCCATGGGTTGGGGATCGAAACTTGGGCGGTGCGTTCGAGGTGGGTGCGGTTCGGATTGAAGCGGTAAAATCCGCCATCGACGCCGCGGACCGGGCCGTAGGGGGTTTCCACGTTGGAGTGGAGGAAAACGCCCTCGCCCATCAGAAATGCGCCGGACGGATCGGCGGCGAAGGCGCTGATCGCGTGGTGGGTGTCGTGGGTGTCGAAGCCGGTGATCACCACTTCGCGGCTGTCGGCGCGGTCATCACCGTTGGTGTCGCGCAGCAGCATGATGTGGGGTTCCTGGGAGACGTAAACGCCTTCGGGAGCGAATTCGAAACCGATCGGCAGGTGGAGCTTGTCGGCAAACACGGTTTCCTTGTCGGCGCGGCCATCGCCATCGGTGTCTTCGTAAATGAGGAGCTTGTCGTCGGGCAGCGGATCGCCCGGCCGGTAATGCGGATAGGTCGGCATGGTGGCGACCCACAGGCGGCCGCGGTTGTCGAACGAGATCTGCATCGGGTTGGCGAGATTCGGAAACTCTTTTTCCGAGGCAAAAAGCTCGATTTTGTAGCCTTCGGGCACGCTCATGGTTTTGAGCGCGTCCTCGCCGTAAAGGTATTCGGGGGTGCCGTTTTTGTTGCTCGGCTTGTAGTTGCTGGCGATCTCCTTGAGCGGCGGGGTGGCGAGGTCGGCGGCTTTGATGTCGAACGCGCGGCCATTGGCAGTGGCGTGAATCGCCCGATCGCGGACGACGGTGAGGGCGCGCATTTTCTCGATTTCCGAAGGATAGTTGTCCGGGCCGAAAGGGGCGTAGCGGCGGCCGTGCACGTGGACGCCGTTGAGCATCCGGTAATCATTGAACCAGAACCAGTTCTTGTCGGCCACGGCGGCGAGGACGGCGGCGGCCTTGCCTTTGGCTTTGTAGACCGGCGGGCCATAAAGCGCGGTGGCGAGCAGGTTGCCGAGCTGACGGTAGCCGGAATCGACTGGCAGGAAACCGTTGCGGGTGAAGGGTTGCTCCAGCGTTTTGTAAAGCTTCGCGGTCGGTTCGAAAAGGTCCACGAAGCCGACTTCACGCTGCTTGGCGCTTTCCGCCATGGCGGCGGTGTAAAGTGCGAGATTGGCATTTTCCGCAGAGCCATCCGGGAGGTCACGCTTGGTCGAGAGATTTTCGAAAGCGATCGGCGAAATCAGCACCAGCCGGGGGGCGGCCTTGCCATTGTATTTCTGCGCGAGCGTATGGGTAATGAACGCATCGAGCTCGCCCTTGAAGTTTTCCAATCCGGCCGGTCCGTCGAACGACTCGTTGTAGCCGAAAAACGCGAGGATGGTGTCGGACTTGAGGTTCGTCAGCCATTCGTCGCAGCTTGGGTAATGGCCTTGGCCGGAGTGGGCTTTGTTTTGTGGTCGAAATTTTTCAGCACCGGGAAACGCCCACTGCGATTTGCGCGACGGATGGGGACGGAACCCGGGGGTGTCGCCCGGATGACAAAGATTGCGGATCACCAGTTCTTTCTCCGGAAACCGCAAGTGGAGCTCGGCCTCGAAATACGGATGGTCCAACATCCGCTCGCCCAGGCCGTTGCCGATCAGGACGATGTGCTCTTGGGCGGCGGGTGGTTCAAGCGGTGGGGCGGCGTGAAGGCCGGTGGCCAGCGCTGCGGCGAAAAAGAGGGTTTTAGACATGGGCCTGAGTGGAAAAGCGGGTGGCGTTGAACGGATCGCGCACCATTACGGGATGCCTCGCAGGCATCTTTCGCATGCTTTGGGGTCTGCTTTGGGGTCAGTTCCAAATAACAGCCATTGTCGCACTGCCACGAACCTGGTCTCTCAAGTGCCGCAGATCGAACTCCCGCGGCAATTGCCTCTTTCCTTCAATCTCATGGGTTCCCGAGCTTCTTCTCAAGCGCGTTCAGCCGTTTGAGCGATTTCGGATCATCCCGGAATCGCCGCACCGCACGCGTCACGCTCACCTCGTGGCCCATTCCCAGCCGTTTGGCCACCCAGCGGTTCGCCATCGCTGCCCGCTTCCGGACCAACGCCGCCACCACCCCCTTTTCATCCTTCCACTTGCCCCTACCGGTTAGTTCGGCCTCATCGTCGGGCAAGCCCAGCTCTCCCAACGCCATCGTCACGAGTCTTTCCCGCCATCTCCGCGCGCCATCACATTCGCTCGCCAGCCGCCTGAAACCGGCCACTCTCGCCATCCCCGCTCACTAAATCGAGCTCATTCAAACGGCGGACGCCCGGGTGCTTACAACCAAAAGGACGGCGGAATGTCTGTTATTTGGGACTGACCCTGGAGACTGACCCTCGAGATTTTAAATTTTACAAAAAGGTCCAAGATGATGGGGCGATTTCGAAAGAACTCTTTGATCACTGGTTCGAGCGCTACGTTACTGCCAAGAAACGTGACAAAAAGTGAGCGCACGAAAATTTCCAGCGTAATAAAGGGCAAAAAGCTCCACTGATCTCCCATGCTCTTCTTCCAACAACTCCGCTGCGAGCTCCGCAAGCTCTTCGCCCGTCCGCGCACCTGGATGGGCTACGGCGCTTTCCTGACGATGGAGGCTGTCATCCTCATCGTTTACAAACTCGATGCCAGCCAGCGCTACATGCGCGGCATGCTCGAGCGCAACGGCCTTGAATTCGGCACCTACTACAGCTCGCTGACGATCACCTTCACGATCATGCTGCTGAGCATGTTTTTGTTAGGTTCGATCTATTTCGCGCTCGTCGCCGGCGATATCGTGGCCAAGGAGAACGAGGACGGCAACCTGCGGCTGGTGTTCGCCCGGCCGATCAGCCGGCTGCGGTTGCTGTTGGTGAAATACACCGCGGTCGCGCTGTTCACCTTCAGCTTCGTGTTTTTCGTCGGCGTTTCCGGCTACCTGATGGCCGTCGCCGCCGTCGGCTGGGAAGGCGGCTTGTTTGTGATGGAGCCGAAAATGAAGGTCTTCGCCGCCTATCCGGAATGGTGGGAAGGCGCAGGCCGCCTCGCGCTCTCCGCCGCAGGCATCGGCATCAGCATGATCACGCTCTCGTCGATCGCCTTCATGTTTTCCTGTTTCAAAATCAAACCCGCCGCCGCCACCATCATCACCCTAACCGTGTTGTTCGTGGACATGATCCTGCAGGGTTTTCCCTTTTTCAAACCCTACGAAAGCTACTTCATCACCTGGCGCATGAGCGCGTGGGTTTTCCTGATGGAACCACACATCTCGTGGCCGAAAATCATCGAATCCTACGCCACCCTCATCGGCCTGAACATCTCGCTGTTCACCGTCGGCTGGCTGTCGTTCCAGACGCGCGACTTCAAAACCTGATCACTTCTCCCACTGCCGCGCGCGCAGCGCTTCGGCCGCCGCCCGGGCTTCCGCTTCCTTCTTGCTCTTGCCCTTGCCGGTCGCCAGCACCAGCGCCTGCCACGACACCTCGGATTGGAAAACCCGGCGGTGGTCCGGCCCGCTCTCGCCGATGATCCGATAGACCGGCGCCTGCGGATGGATGGCCTGGAGAAATTCCTGCAGCTCGCCCTTCGGATTCCGC
>JBIPND010000270.1:0-5141 GCA_044374015.1 Luteolibacter sp.
GGGCTTCGCGAAGAATCCAAAGCGGTGTCGCCGCTGCGCTCTGCCACCGCAGTCCATGCAGTGGCGGCCCTTTGGAGTGCGGTGGGAAGCGATAGCGCCACACCGCTTTGGATGAATTAGCAGCATCGGCTCCTTGGGCTTCGCGAAGAATCCAAAGCGGTGTCGCCGCTGCGCTCTGCCACCGCACTCCATGCAGTGGCGGCCCTTTGGAGTGCGGTGGGAAGCGAAGCGCCACACCGCTTTGGATGATTGGGCAGCACCGGCTCCTTGGGCTTCGCGAAGAATCCAAAGCGGTGTCGCCGCTGCGCTGTGCCACCGCAGTCCATGGGGTCCGGTTAGATCAGTGCCAGCACTTGTTCCAGATGCTCGTGGGGCTTCACTTTGGGCAGAACGGCTTTGATCTTGCCGTCGCGGCCGATGATGAAGGTGCTGCGCTCGATGCCCATGTAGATTTTCCCATACATGTTTTTCTCCACCCACACGCCGTAGTCCTCGACCATGTTGCGGTCGTCATCGCTGAGCAGGGCAAACGGCAACTGGTGCTTTTTGATGAACTTCTCGTGGCTCTTGATCGGGTCGAGGCTGACGCCGAAGACTTTCGCCTTGGCGGAGATTTCCTGCCAGGCATCGCGCAGCGCGCAGGCCTGGGTGGTGCAGCCGGGGGTGTCGTCTTTCGGATAGAAATAGAGCACCACGGTGTGGCCCGCCAGGTCGGCGAGTTTGACGGTGGTGGGCGAGGTGTATTCGCCGCCGATCGCTTGGGCGGAAAATGCGGGAGCTTTGGAGCCGGGTTGTGGTTGGGAACTCATGGGAATGTATCAGGCCTTGCGGAAGCAGTAGGAGCGGTAGGAAAGCGCGCCGGTTTGAAGGGCGGTGTGCACGCGGGAACCTTGTACGCCGGCGAAGTCGCGGCCAAGTCCGTGCAGCCATTTGGGGAGTTTTTGATCCAGCAGTTCGAGCGAGCGGGCGGAGTTGAGATCGAGGCCGGTGTAGTTTGCGGGATTCCGGGTTCTGGTTAGATAGGACGCGCCGCCGCCGTGACCGCAACTGACTTCGAGCACGTTTTTCCCCGTGAAATTCACCTGCGTGCCGACGTGGTGATAGAGCTGGATGCAGGCGCGGTTCGGTTCGTCGGCTTCGGCGAGCGGGATGGCCATCGGCGGATTCGTCTCGAAGGCGTAGTTCAGGAAAATGACCTCCTCGCCTTGCAGCCGCTGGGTGAGGAATGGATACCAAAGTTTCCAGATCGCCTTGCGAACCGGGCCGATGGCAAACAGATGATCGCTGAGTGGCATGCTAAGGTTTGGAAACGACTCATCGACCCTCGCCGCAGTTCACCGGCGGGGAAAACGATTTTTCACTCCTCATCATCCACCCCATCCGCATCCAGTTGTTCATCCAGTTCCGGATCGGGCGGGGCGGGCCGGACCCCGGTGGGCGCGAGGGGGGCGAGGGGCGCGGCGGCTTCGGCGGCTTCGGCGGGGGCGCGCAGTTGCGGCTTCGTCAAGCGGGCCATGGTTGCTTTTTGCTCGGCGAGGGCGGCGTAATACTGGCCCATCTGCCCGGATGTTAGGACGCCGTCGTAGTTGCGGAGTTTTTCCTCGATTTCCTGGTTCTGGTTTTGAATGACCTTGGCGTGGGCGACCATCGGGTCGTCGTCGATGATCGCATCCCCGAGCTTGGACAATAACAGAACGCCGTCCACTGACAGTTCGTTGTTGCCGGTGGGCAGCACCGATTTTTCAAACAGCAGGGTGGCGGAGGCGGGAATCGCCTGGAGCTCGGCGCGGACGGATTGGCGGAGACGGCTCAAAACTTCTTCGCGCTGGTCGGGAGACAGGTCGACTTCCTCGATCACCCGGGTGAGTTCCTTTTGGGCGCGGGACTCGATGCGGTTGTCGCGGTCGCGGTCGCGGAGTTCCTGGAATTTGGCGAATTGTTCGGGCGAGAGCATTTTGCGGAAGCCGTCTTCGACGATCTTGCCGCGGAGTGCGAGTTCTTCGATGACGGGCAGCTCGTCGGAGGCGGTGGCGTTGCTTTCCTCCATCAGGCGGATGACCTCGCCCTGCTGAGCGATGGTCAGGCCGAGGGCTTCGGTGAGGCGGAGCATCTTGGCCTCGTCGCGGGTTTGCGGGCCTTTTTCCGCCGCTTCGAGCAGCGGGAAATCACCGGCGTTGACTTCTTTCGGGCGTTTGCCGTCGGCCATGGTTTGGCGGTTTTCCATGGCGGTGGTGCGCGGCGATTGGCGCGGCGCAGCCTCGCCGGTGACGGTGGCGGGAGCGGCGGCGGTGGGCGCGCTTGGCTTGACCACCCAGGCGATGGCGAAGCCGACGGCGGCAGCGACGGCAGGGAGAATGTAGGGATTTTTCATGCTTGGCGGATGGCGTGGATCGCGGCGGCCATGTCCGGCGCGCGGAAGGTGGAGGAGCCGGCGACCATCACATTGGCACCCGCGGCGAAACACCGGGCGGCCGTGACGGCGTCGATGCCTCCATCCACTTCAACGTGGAACGAGAGGCTTTTTGTCTGTCTAAGTTCGGTGGCGGCGGTGATTTTCTCCAGAATTGCGGGCATGAACGCCTGCCCGCCGAAGCCGGGGACCACGGTCATGCACAGCAGCAGGTCGATCTGGTCGAGAAACGGCGCGGCGGCGCTGAGGGGGGTGGCGGGATTGAGCGCGAGGCCGGCCTGGCAACCGGCTTCGCGGATGCGGCGGAGGGTTTCGGCCACATCGTGCTGCGCTTCGAGGTGGACGGTGATGAGGTCCGAACCGGCGGCGATGAAGCGCTGCAGGTAGTGATCCGGCCGCGAAATCATCAAATGCACATCGAGGAAAATGTCGTTGGATTCGTGGACCGTCTGGACCACCGCGGGGCCGAAGGAGATGTTGTCGACGAAATGCCCGTCCATCACATCGAGGTGCATCCAGTCCGCCCCGGCGCGGATCGCGCGGCTGACTTCGGCTCCGATCTGTGAAAAATCCGCCGCCAACAGCGACGGGGCGATCACCCGGTCCATGAAATTTTTAGGAATCACAGCGCCGATACGAACCACGATCCGAGCGACATGACAGGAAAAATTTTCCGCGTGCGTGAACCCCCGGCGTCGGCTAACCCCAGAGGCGTGGACGACGAAGGACCGATCATTGATTTGCACAGCGACATTTATTTCATGGGCCAGGCGCTGCGTGAGGCGCGCAAGGCGTATGCGGCGGGCGAGGTGCCGATCGGCGCGGTGATGGTGCGCGAGGGCCGGATCATTGCCCGGGCGTGGAATCAGGTGGAAACGCTCAAGGACGCCACCGCCCACGCGGAGATGCTGGCGCTGACGTCGGCGCAGGAATCGCTGGGCGATTGGCGGTTGGAAAAGTGCACGCTTTACGTGACCAAGGAGCCCTGCCCGATGTGCGCGGGGGCGATCGTGCATTGTCGGCCGGAGCGCGTGGTTTTCGGCTGCCCGGATCCCAAAGCGGGCGCGGCGGGGGGGTGGATCAATTTGTTAGAGGCAAATCCGCCGCTCAACCATCGTTGCGAGGTGACGGCGGGGGTGCTGGGCGAGGAGTGCCTGTTTCTGATCCAGGGTTTTTTCCGGGAAGCGCGGGAGCGGAAGAAATTCGAGCGGCTTGCGGCTCCGGAAGCCGAGTGATCCGAAGAGGGAAGGCACCACGAATCTTGCGAATCGCGCGGAGCGGGATGGAGCGCTGACTTTAGTCGGCGCGGTTAGTGAATCGCGCGGGTGAAATCGAACGGGCCGGCTGAAGCCGGCGCTCCTGTGGTTTTAACGAATGACGACGCCGCGCAGGCGGAGGTCGTTTCCGAGTTGGAGGAAATCGATTTCCTTCAGATGCAGCGACTCCGCGAGGCCGGCGCCGCCGAGCGCGGGTGACGGGCCGCCGCAGAGCATGGGCGCGTAATAGACGACGACTTCATCGATCAGGCCCGCTTCTAACATGGCCGCGGAGAAGACGCCGCCGGCTTCGATCATCACGGTGAGAACGCCTTGCTCGCGGGCGAGGTGGCGCAGGATTTCCGCGAGGTCGCCGCGCGGGCGGATGAGGGTGCGGTCCATGGGTCCGGCGAGCGCCAAGGTTTGCGGGCGGTCGGAAACGATGACGCGCCACGGCTGTGGGCGGCCGGCTAACAACTCCGGCACGCGGATGGTTAGGGCGGGGCGGTCGCGGCGGACGGTTTCGCCGCTGGTGAGGATGGCGTCCACGGTGGCGCGGAGTTTCTGGACGTCGGCGCGGGCGGGCTCGCCGGTTAGCCACTGGCCTTCGCCGGGCGGGCGGGTGATGCGGCCGTCGAGGCTCATCGCGGTTTTCCAAATCACCCAGGGCAGGCCGGTTTCGCGGACTTTGAAAAACGGGCGGAGGATTTTGTCCGCATCGTCGCGGCAGACGCCGGAGCAGACTTGGATGCCGGCGGCGGTGAGGATGGCGTCGGCGCGGCCGGCGTGGGCGGGGTTGCGATCCACGGTGGCGTAAACCACGCGGGCGATTCCGGCGTCGATCAGACCTTGCGTGCAGGGTGGCGTGCGGCCGTGGGTGGAACAGGGTTCGAGGGTGATGTAGATGGTGGCGCCGCGCAGGTCTTTGCCGGCGGCATTTGCTAGAGCGTCGCGTTCGGCGTGCGGCTGGCCGGCGGCGCGGTGGAAGCCTTTGCCTAGCAGTTCGGCGTTTTTCACGATCACGGCACCGACCGGCGGGTTGGGCGCGGTTTTGCCGATGCCTTTGCGGGCTTCTGCGAGGGCGAGGGTCATCCAGTGCTCGTCGGTCATGAAAGTAGGGAAGAAATTTTCAACCGCAGATGAACGCAGATGAACGTTAAAATTGAAGAGGTTTTTGCTGCGATCTTATCCGCGTTCATCGGTGTCCATCTGCGGTTTTATGATTCTTCCTTTTCACTTTCGGGAGCTTGGGACCATTGCACCTGGATCGGCTGGTCGGTGGTGAGGTGCATGTCGCGCTGCGGATAGGGCACGCCGATTCCGGCTTCGGTGAAGCGTTTTTCGATCATCAACCGCAGGTCGCTGGCGACGATCATGGCATTGGTTCCCTTGCCGAGTTCGACCCAGAAATAGAGGCTGAAAATGAGCGCGCTGTCGCCAAAGTCCTCGAAGACGGCGAAGGGTTCGGGAGTCTT
>JBIPND010000271.1:0-5134 GCA_044374015.1 Luteolibacter sp.
AAATCACGGGATCTTTTGATTCGTTTGAGAAATCTATCTGACGTGCGGGTGGTGGAGCCAGCGCCGTGGTGGACGCCTTTGCGCCTCGCCGTTGCCCTCGCCGCGACCGGATCGGCGCTGCTGACCGTGATGTTTTTCGCCGGCCTGCTGACCCGCAAAAACAAGAGCCTCGTCGTCGCCGAGGCTGAACTTGTGTCCGCAAGAGACGCGCTGGCAAAACGGGTGGAAACCCGCACCGACCAGTTGCATGCCCAGCTCAGCGCGCGCCGTGACGAGTTGAGCGAATACTCCGCCGTGACCGCCGAGCGCAACCGCCTCGCCCGCGACCTGCATGACTCGCTTGAGCAAACCCTCGCCGGTGCCGCTCTGCGCATGGATGCCGCCAACGACTTGCTCCCACATCCGGATGCCGCCGAGTTGGAACCCGCCCGGCGGCAAATGGAGAAGGCCGCCGAACTGCTGCGCCTCAGCCAGACCCAGGTCCGCCGCACCGTCTGGGGGCTTCGCAGTCTGGCACTTGAGAAACACAGCCTCGCGGAAGCCCTGCGTGATTCCGTCAGGCTGCTCACCGAAGATACCGGCATCGCCACCGCTTTGGATCTTTACGACGGTGATGCCGGGCTTGTCAACGAGCAGGAATGCGAACTTCTGCACATCGCGCAGGAAGCCGTCGGCAATGTTCTCAAACACGCCCAAGCCACCACTCTGGAAGTCACGCTGTTACGCAAGGACGGCATGATCGTCCTGACGGTGAAAGACAATGGCCATGGATTCGACCCCGCCCAGCCCGTAGCGAATGACAGGCCTCATTACGGGCAGCAGGACATGCGCGAACGCGCGCAGTTGCTGGGAGCATCGTTGACCGTGAATTCCGAAGTCGGCGGTGGTTCCTGCATCGAGGTAACCCTGCCTCATTCCGCCTGATAGACAACCAGCCCCATGATCCGTATCCTCATCGCCGACGATCACGAGCTCTTCCGCGAAGGCTTGCGGGTGGTGCTCGACCTGCGCCCTGACTTTGAGGTGGTTGCCGAGGCCGCCAATGTCGCTGAAACCATCGCCGCCCACGCCCGGCATTCTCCTGACCTGACCTTGCTGGATCTCCAAATGCCCGATGGAACGGGAATCGATGCCTTGAAAATCATCCGCAAGGCCCAACCCGAAGCACGCGTGCTGATGCTGACCACCTATGATGGTGATGAAGATATCCACCGTGCGATGACCGCTGGGGCGAGTGGCTACCTATTGAAAAGCATTCCGAGTAAACAGCTCGAAGCCGCGATCCGCGCCGTGATCGAGGGCCGCCAGTATTTGCCACCTGCCGTCGCGGAACGCCTCGCCGAACGAGCCGCCTTCCAAGCGCTGACGGCCCGTGAGTTGGAAATCCTGGCGCTCATTGCCCGCGGACTATCCAACAAGGATGTCGCCCGCGTCCTCGCCGCCAACGAATTCACCGTCAAAGCGCATGTCCGCAACATCCTTGCAAAGCTCGGCGTGGAAACCCGCACCGAAGCGGCGATTCTCGCGGTCCAGCGTGGTTTGGTGCAGATTTAAGGACGGGCGCTTGCCTGGGCCGGTTGCTTGCCTCCAGACGACCGAGTCGGAGTTCGATCTCGGGGGGGCCGGGTTGACATCAGATGAGGTCGTGCTGAGCATCTGCTGCATGAGGACCACCTTGGATTTAGAAAAGCCGGTTCTGGAAGGGCTCAAATCCTTGCAGAAGAAGGAGAAAATTCCGCTGGGGAGGATTGCCTCGCGGTTGTTGGCCGATGCTTTGGCGCAGAATGCTTCCAGAAATTCTGAGCCACCCGTGCTCGTTTGGACAACGGCACCCATGCACGCCAAAGTCAATCTCGCGGATAAAGACGCAGTCGCCCGAGCCATGGGAAATTCATGAGTTATTCGATCGACGCAAATCTCCTCATCGATGCCAGCGACACCTCCTCGCCGGAGCACCGAGCTGCACGCGACTTCCTCGCCGGTCGTGCGGCGGATCCCGACCTCATGTGCCTGACTTGGACCACGCTAATGGCCTACCAGCGGATCGCGACCCATCCGTCCATTTTTTTCAACACCACTCGATCCAGCGGCTGCCTGGAAGAACATTCAGAGTCTTCTTGCCCTTCCCCGCACCCGGATCATCATTGAAGAAGCAGGCTTCGCTGACGACTATCTGGCAGTGACAGAAGCCGTGCTCGTCCGAGGTAATTTGGTTCCGGACGCCCATATTGCGACGGTTTTGCGCCAACACGGAGTGCGTCGGATTTATACTGCCGACACGGATTTTAGATAATTCACCTTCCTCGAAGGTCGTCAATCCACTTCGCTGACCGGCAAGCATCGATCCTGCCGCGCATTAAGATTTGTGTTTTTGCCGACGAAGGAGAGGCGACCTTATTGGCGCCTCTTTTCCTTAACCGCAGGGAAGAAGGGATAATAAGTTCGCTACTCCTTATTCCACAGATCATGACGCGCGTCAGTAGACTGGATCCAATACTTTCAAGAGAACAACTTACGGTCCAACGAGCGGAATTGGATGGCCTCCAAGATGTCGTTTGGGCGGATCTCCATCGAACCCGCTAGATCGGCGAGTGTTCGGGCGACCTTGAGAATCCTATCATGCGCCCGGGCGGAGAAATTCATCTCCTCCATCGCGTGTTCGAGGTAGCCATTGCTTTCCGCGCTGAGCTGGCAGTGCTGGCGGACCTGACGCGAACCCATGGAGGAATTCGTGGAGTTAGACGATTTCTTGAAGCGCTCCAGTTGGATGCCACGCGCGGCGACCACGCGCTTCCTGATCGTTTCTGACGATTCGCCGGTGTTCGTGTTGGAGGACAGCTCGCGGAAATCGACCAGCGGCACCTCGCAGTGGATGTCAATTCGGTCTAGCAGCGGCCCGGAGATCTTCTGGCGGTAGGTTTCGATTTGCCGTGGCGAGCAGCGGCACTCGCGCTTCGAATCTCCATAGTAGCCGCACGGATGTGGGTTCCATTTTCGGTGACATGAACATGAAGCGGCAAACCCGTTGGAAATGAGCGGACTGCGTGTTGCAGCCCGCCCCCCATTGACAATCGTATAGGTGCACTCAGCCGCGCCGGCGGCGCAGCAAGACGAGAAGGCCGAGACCACCGATCAAGGCGGAGGTTGGTTCGGGAACAACCGTCAGGCCGAGGACACCGGTGGATTCGGTGAAGGTCCAGGTGCTGGCGCCATCCACCTTGGTCCATATATTCGATGTTTCGGTGAATACTCCGAGGGTCGAATCGACGGAGAAGCCAGCGCCATAGACTTCATCCAGATTGGCGGCATCAAAGAGACGCCATTGGTTGCCGTCGGCGATGTTTGCTCCGGAAAGGTTGAAGTTGAAGAGGGCGTTGGCGAGGTTGACGCTAACACTATTGCTGCCTGTTCCGCCACGGATAAGGGAGGAGGACGAGCCTGCCGATGTGTTCACTCCGTCCACGATTCCGTTAAGCCCGAGCGTCATAGACACCTTGGCTTGGTTTGAGTCGTCGCCAAAGTTGATTGTCCGTGCGGCACCTCGATCGAGTTCGAGGATGCCTGTGTGGGTGGTCATGTCGCTGCCCACGGTAAGGCTAGGAGTGCCGGTGCCGACGGAAACGAGAGTCAGCTTGTTGCTACCGGAAATGGCGCCGGTGAAGACTGTTGACGCGCCGCCGTAGACAAGCTTTCCGCCGCCTGTTCCAATGGAGAGCGCGTTGGTGATGTTGGCGGTCGTTGTCAGGCGCAGTTCCGCGTTGTTCGAAAGTGCCACACTGGCGGTTCCGAAACCGTTCCCTCCTGCCACATCGGTATTTCGCAATTGTCCGGCAGTGACATTCCAGACCCCGCTGAAAGTCGTCCCGGTGCCGCGCGCCCAGACTGCCCCCGTGCCGTTGAGCGTGATCGTCGCATTGCCCGTGACCCGGCCTTGTAAATTGAGGCCAGTGCCAGTGCCAACGGTCCAGTTTTGGTCGGTGGATCCCACGGCGAGAATCAAATTCGGCCCGATGCGGGAATCGGTGCCGGCGGAGATGCCGCCACTGCCGAGGGTGATCGTTTTGGTCCCGGTACTCACGGAAGACTGGTAGGACGCACCGAAGAGGTTGGTGCTATTGCCGAGTGTGAGTTTATTGACGGCGAGATCCGTGGTGGTCCCGAGTCGGCCGCCGGCGAAGATTGCCTCGGTGCTGATGGTGGGGATGCCGGAACTCCAGGACCCGGCTTGAGACATGTCGAGGAAGGTGCCAGCCACGTCGCCGGAGGCCGCAGTGCCAACCGTGGGATTTGTCGCAGCCCCGGCATCGGCTGTGGTCGTCTGCGCATGGCTGCCGCTCGCCAGCAGGAACAGGCTGCAGGGCAACAGGCAGGAAAGCCGAATCTTCAGGCCGGGTGAAGCAGGGTGGGGACTCATATAGGATTTCATAACTCTGAAAACAGTTGGGTTTTTGCACTTCCTTGCAGTGGATTGAGAGGCTGGATTTTTGGGAATCCCAGGCATTTGCAGCAAGGTTAAATCATTTTCATTCTGCAACTTTCATTTTTCTTCCGCGGTGTCGGGGATTTCACGAATTCCAGACCGGTAGTTTTTGGAAACGGGCTCTTTCAACGGTCTTCACCATGAGGGCTTGCGGCATCAAATAGATAGGCTCGGGCGGAACCGGGATTCTGAAGGTCTTCCGCTTGATTCCCCCAAACCACAGTCTGGCTGATATAGTTCTCACGGGCATGGGTATTGCCGGTTCGCAGGCCGATTTCTCTATTTTGGCGACAGATGTTATTAAACAGCAGGTTGCCGTGGGCGGTTCTGTCTGCCGCACGTGCGCCGAGGGAGATGCCACGAAAGTTGTCGAAACACTCATTGGCCGCGACGACATTGGAACCGGTGTTTCCCTCGACCTCCTCATTCCAGATATGGATGCCTGATTGACGGTTGCCGGCCAGTTGATTGCCGAAGGCGATATGGTGCCGGATCGCCTCCTCGATGAAAATACCTTGGCGTTGGTTGCCGCTGCAAACATTAAAGAGCGCGGTGCCGTCGTCGGAGTGGGCGTCGAGATCAATGCCATCCATGCTGTTGTTTGAAACCATGTTGGCAATGGAGTGGACCCGGGTGGCCACGTGGCTCCAGATT
>JBIPND010000272.1:0-5125 GCA_044374015.1 Luteolibacter sp.
GCAAGCAATCAGCCATCCGGCTGTCAGGACCCGCCGACCACCGTGCGCGGGATCGTGTGGCAACTCGGTCCCGGGTTGATCATCGCTGGATCGATCGTCGGTTCGGGCGAGCTGATCGCCACCACGGCAGTCGGCGCGGAGGCAGGTTTCATGCTTTTGTCGCTGATCATCATCGGCTGCCTGATCAAGGTTTTCGTGCAAATCGAGTTCGGCCGTTTCACCATCACCAGCGGCCGGACCACCCTCGACGGTCTCAACGAAGTGCCGGTTGCTGGCGGAGTGGCGGGTTTCCTGGGAAGATCTGGCCTCCGGTCTGACTTTTCAAATCCCCGAGGGCAAAGGGCTGGCGGTCGCGCTCGCCGCCCTCGGCATCATCGGCGTGGGAGCCACCGAGCTGATCCAATACCCCTACTGGTGCATCGAGAAAAGCTACGCGAAATGGACCGGGCCGCGTGACGATTCGCCGGAGTGGGAAAAACGCGCGCGCGGCTGGGTGCGAGTGCTGCAATCGGACGCCTGGTGCTCGCCGGCGGATTCATGGGTGCGCTGATGCTGCCGCTGCTGGGAGTGGCCGCGCTGTTTTTCCACTACCGCCGTTGCGACGCGAGGCTGGTGCCCGGGCGGCTGTGGGATGCCGGACTGTGGCTGAGCTGCGCCGACCTCTTCGTCGCCGGTGGCTACGCATTCTACAGCAAAGTGGTGCTCGAATTCCTCGGAGCGGCCGGCGGCTGAAACGAGGTGGCTCTTGAAGCGCGGAATTTATTCCAATGCCCATAAGGATTCAAAACTCGGCAGCACCCAAGGTGCGAAACCCCTCAGGCTAGGGCAACGCTCTGATCATGATACACAGTTCCCGCACGGTCGAAGGAATCTTCGGTCCCAACGGGACCTTTCATCCCAGCCCGGCACGCAGTGCCGGGTGGTTGGCAAGGAAATGGGATCCCGTCCTGTAGGGACAGTTCATGCAATGGGCGGCGACGGCTTCGCACGTGAGCAACCTCTCCCGCATGAGGCGTCCCTTCAGGACGCACGGATTTTAAGGAATCCCGACCCGGCACTGCGTGCCGGGCTGGGATGATCCGTCCCGTTAGGACGAAGAATGATCCGCCCCGTTGGGACGAAGAGCGGGAAATGTGTATAAGGATCAGGGCGAGCGCCCGATTCGCAAATCTGGGAAGTATTCTCCTGCCCTACGCTTGTTCTCCATCGCGGACCGCACGCCTGTCATCGACCATTGGCCGTTGGTGGATCTAACGGCGGAAACGGTTGCCGCAGCACGCGGATCGAGCGCTCGTCGAGGCTGTGGAGGAAGGCCTCCAAATCCACGAGTTGTTCCGCTTTCATCTCCAGCGGTTTCAAGAGGTGGCTGGTGACCGGGAAGAGCGGGTCGTCTTTCTGGGTGTCCTTGCGTTTCGGCTGGGGCATGCCGGCGTTGTAGAGGCGGAGGACGCCGCCGAGTTGCGGGAAGAGGCCGTTGTGCATCCACGGGCCGGTGTTGCCGACGTTGCGCAGGGACGGCGTGCGGAATTTTCCCATGTCCTCGGGCTTGTTCGTGATGGAATAGAGACCGGTGTCTTCAAAACGACGTCCGTAGTAGGTGAGCCCGGCATTGTGAAACTGGTCGTCGGTGAGCAGCGGGCCGCTGTGGCAGTTCAGGCAGCGTCCCTGGGTGCGGAAGAGGTGCAGGCCGACGAGTGCGTCGTCCTTGAGCGCCTCGGAATTGCCTGTCAGGAACCGGTCGAAGTTGCTGTTCCCCACGCGGAGGGAGCGCTGGAACGCGGCGAGCGCCTGAACCACGCGGTCGAAGGTGATGGCCGGATCGCCGAAGGCCGCCTGGAAGCGGGGTTGATAGAAATCCTTCGCCGCCAGGAGACGTTGTTCGATTTCCTTGGGATCCCCGGCCATTTCCTTGGGGTTGAGAATGACCATGCGCGCCTGGTCCTCGAGGATGGGGGCCCTGCCGTCCCAGAACAGCGACTTGGCGTGACCGACGCCCGCGAGTCCCGGGGTGTTGCGGGCGAGCGCCGTCATGAAAACGCCATTGGCCTGCGAGCGGCCGTCCGCCCAGCCGTGTTCGGGGTCGTGGCAGCGGGCGCATGAGATCTGTTGGGAACCGGACAGGCGCGGATCGAAGAAAAGGGAAAGTCCTAACTGCTGCTTTTTCTCGGTGGGTTTCATTCCTTCCGGAAACGGCGCGGGGCCCGGAGTGCCCAGTTCCTGATGGACCACACCTTCGTCCAACGTTGGCTTCGGCCACTCGGCGGGCGGTTTGGCGTATTCGACGCGCAGCCATTTGACGAGATCCTCACGCGCGGCAAACTCCGGGGCATCCGCGGCGACCGCGCTGCGGGTGAGCATCAGGGTCGCGAGCAGGATCGGTATAAAATTGTTTCCCTCGGGGAAGTTGCCGGTGGTCGGTCCTCCCTGGATTTTGTGGAGGAATGACAGGGTGTTGGTATTCAGGTCAAACTTCATCAGCGCGCCCGGCTGGGTGTTGGAGCCGACCGTGGTGAAGTAGAGGGAATGATCGAGCGCGCGGTAGTAGGGATTGTGGCTCGGAAGCTGGGCATAACTGTCAGTGGCGGTCGGCATGGCTGCCAGGACGGTGACCGTCTCGGCACCGCGGACAAACGCGTCTAACATGCCTAATGTCCCCAAACCGGTTCCACCGTTGAAAGTGGTGAAATAAAGCTTGGTGCCGACCGCCGTGAAGCCTTTGTAGGGAGCTTTCGATCCGGGGTTGCCGGGGAACGAATACACTTCCGTGGTTAGGCCGGTGTCGGTCTGATAGCGCTGGATCGTGCCGGAGGCCGCAGTCCCCCCGGAGTAGGTGTTGAAATAGAGGTCCTTGCCGTCGACGCCCCGGTCGATGATGGTGACGCCTCCCCAGGGATTGCGGGCGTGGGGATTGCTGCCGCCGGTCGCTTCCCAAAGCCTGTAGGTGGGGATGTTGGTGGATAAGTTATACTTGAAGAGCGTGCTATAACTTGAGCCGGACGTGCTTCCGATGGTGGTGATATAGAGATCGTCTCCATCGAGCACCGGTGACGCCTTGGGGGTTTGGCCGGTTTCGTTGTCGAGGGACAAGGCGACGGACACCGCGTGGGTGGCGATATCGAATGTCGAAAGAGAACCGACGCCGTTGCCACCGCCCTTTTCGCAGGTGAACCAGAGTTTGCCGCCGATGAGGACGGGCGAATCATTCACATTCTGAGGGGCTGGCTTGAACAGGGGATTGGAATTGTTGAAGTCGGCGAGCTTGGTGAGAGTGGGAGCCGCGAAGGCGAGGGGCGCCGCAAGTGACAGGGCGAGCGATCGAAGCGCGGTGCCGGAGGTGTTAGGTCGGGTGGGGCAGTTAGCCCGCTGCCGCAGGTCCAGCAGGGTAACGGCAGGCCGACCATGCGGTCTGGCCTGTGAAGCGGGGATGCAATCCAGTTCGGTGTCGTGCGACATACCGGGGACCTTAATGCGAATGATTCGCATTAGCAAGTGGTTTTTTGCGATGATTCGCGGCAACGCGCGCCACGGGAATTTCTCGCGTGAACAAGCCCTGTCAGACCCCACGCCCGCTTCTGCGGCTAGGACCACGGCGGATCGCGTGCTGCGGCATCATTCGCGGAATCCGGACTTTTCGCCGGGCGGTCGATGGCGGATGCTCGCCGCCAACAAGATGTCGCGGCTCCCTGCATGGTTGGAAAGTTACCGGACGCTCCCCCGGTGCGTGCTGCTTTTTGTCGCGGGACAGTTTCTCATCAACCTGATCAACTCCGCGCAATTCCTGCTGCTCAATCTGTTCTTGAAAGAGCGCGGGCTGGATGATCCGGCAATCGCGGCGTTGTCCTCGCAGCGGTTTCTGGCAACGTTTTTCCTGGCCCTGCCCGCCGGGCTGTGGCTGCGGGGGCGGCCGTTGCGCAAGCCATTGATCATCGGTTCGATCCTGTTTCCGCTGATGGCGCTGGCCTCGTTAGAAACTGTGAGGGTGGGCGCGATGACGGCGGCGTCGTGGAGTTTTCTCGCGATGGGATTCGCCGGTTTGATCCTCAACGTGTGCGGTTTGCCGATGATGATGAGGCTGGCTCCGCCGAAACAAGCGAGCGAGGCGCTGAGCCTGCTGTTTGCCACTTGGGGTGCCGCCAGCATTTGCGGCGGACTTCTATCCACCGTGCTGCAGGGCATCGGCCACCTCGACCTCGGCTTCATCCGGCTGGCGCTCGACGAACATGCGACGCTGCTGATTTTAACCCTTTTCGGGTTTGGCGCGCCGTTCCTCTACGCCAGTCTGCCCAACCCGGTGCCTGCGGAAAAATCCAAGCGCCACTGGCTGCACGTGCACCGCAAGGATTTTCCGGTGCTGCTGCGCGCCGGGTTGCCGACCCTCTGCATCGCCACCGGGGCGGGGCTCAGCATCCAGTTTCTCAATCTGTTTTTCAGCAATGTCTACCAACTCGATTCGGCGACCTATTCGGCCTTCGGCTCGGTGAGTTATGTGTTGGTGTTCATCATGGGGTTGATCGTGCCCGAGGTGCGCCGGCGGCTCGGCTGGCGCGGGGCGATCCTCGGCGTGCAATCGGCGGCGGTGGTGATGCTGGCGCTGCTGGGACTCACCGAACTGTGGAAACACACGACCTGGGCGCTGCCGGTGGCGCTGGTGTTTTTCATTTTCCGCCAGCCGCTGATGAACATGGCCGGGCCATCGACCAGCGAGCTCTCGATGACCTACGTCGGCGAGCACAACCGCGAACTGATGAGTGCCTGCAACGGCGCGATCTGGAGCGGCGCGTGGTGGTTGGCCGCGCGGGTGTTCCAAGTCTTGCGGACCCAGGATTTCCCTTACTGGCAGATCTTCCTGGCGACCGCGGTTTTTTACCTGATCGGGACGCTTTCCTACATCGGCATGATCCGGACGGTCGAGCAGCGAGCCGCCGCCGATGACGCGGCGGACCCAACAACCGCCGCGAAGCCGCCGGAACTCGGACAGGCCGGGTGATCAGCGAAGGGTAAAGAATGGGTGAAAAGATCAGGGATGAAACCAGAAGTGTTCGGCATGGTCCCTGCTCGGCAAGATTTTGCCCGCTCAAAAAATTAAAACAAACACTTGTACTGTTAGATCCGGTGTGATGTCCTT
>JBIPND010000273.1:0-5115 GCA_044374015.1 Luteolibacter sp.
CCAACGCCACCGCCGCGATGCTCATGTTCCGCCACGACTTGCGGGTTTCCGCCCCCGGTTCCGGCTCGCCGAAAGCGTTTCCTAGCAGTCTTGGAAACAGGAAGATCCCCACGCCCATCACCGGCCCTAACAAAAAACCCTGATAGAGCAGCAGGCCGGCGAGCCGATAGAGTTCCGGCGTGACCATCCACGAAGGATTCGCCCACAACAAGGTCCCGGAAATCCCGCACAGCAGCCCCGTCGCCGCCAGCAGCAGGGGAGGGGGCGGGAGTTCCTTGCGGAATGCCACGAAGCGCACGCCCAGCGCGAGGGCAAAACCTAGCAGCAGCGCGAGAAACAAGCCGTCGCCCCAGGCGGTGAGCCCGCGCAAATGGCAGATGCCGCCCGATAGATGCAGCAGAAACAACGGCACCAGCTCCCACGGCTTGAGCCGCGGCGCGCTCAACATCCGTGGCCCGGCGGTGCCGAGAAACCCGACGACAAACGCCCCGCCAAAAGCTTCGATCATCACCCGCGCGTGGCTGATGCCCGGATAGAACGTGAGCTGTCCCTTATAAAACAACGGCCACATCATCACGCCCGCGATGCTGAACAGGATTCCGCTGAGGAAAAAAATCCGATAGGGCCCGCTACCCAGCCAGACCAGCGGGTTGACGAGCGGCTTGGATTTACGTTTGGCGTGGCGACAGACGGGGAAGCTCATGATGGATTCGGGATTTCCCGATAGCTGGCGTAGCGGGCCGCTTGCTCGGGCGTGAGTTTGCTGGGGTCAAATCTCGGATTCGGGATGGCGTGGATTTTCGAGTGGATCACCCGCGCCATGTCTTCGGCACAGCGCACGATGTGGCCAGCGTTTTCGCCGGCGAAAAGTTCGTCCACCGTCGCCCGGAACAGCTCCAGCCAGCGCTCGAACATCGGCCAGCCCAGATCGGCGTGTTCGATGAGCTTCATGTGCGCGGCGATCGGATTGCCGCGGAAAGTCCCGGCGCGGAACAAAACCGTGTCCCAAAAATCATAAAGTTTTGGCAGATGCGTTTCCCAATTCACTTTGGCCACGCCATCGAAGACATGCCCGAGCGGCTCGTCGGCGCGGACTTTTCGATAGAACGCATCGACGAGTCGAACGAGATCGGGGCGGCCAAGAATGTCGGGTTTTTCCATGGTGGTGAAGGATCGCTCGGCGGGGAATCGCCGCCGGGCGGACGATGGCCGGGGGGGGGGGGCAAATAAAGAAAGAAAGTTCGTTTATTTAGCGGTGAAAATATTCGATGCTTTTGGTGATTCAGCAAGTCGGCTGGTGCTTCGGGCGAAATGAATTTCGCGGTCCGTTAGGGATCAGGCGTAGCTGCGGATGGAGACGTGCGCGTCTTCGAATACCAGCGGCTCCTTGTGCAGGGTGGGGGGCTTGCCGTTGCCGTTGTATTGCCAGGCGGCGACGTAGCCGAAGCGGTCGTCGTGGCGCTTGGCTTCGCCAGCTTGGGTGCTGCCGGAGACGACCTCGGGATCGTGGTCGAAGAATTGGTGCTCGACGCGGAAGTGGCCGCCGCAGGACTCCTCGCGGTCGAGCGCGTCGTAGCACATCACTTCGCCGAACTCCAGGAAGTCGGCGACGCGACCGGCTTTTTCCAACTCCATGTTGACGCCGGTGCCGGAGCCGGGGATCCGGACGTTGGCCCAGAATTCCTCGCGGATCGCCGGGATTTTTTCCAGCGCTTCGGTGAGCCCTTCGCGCGAGCGGGCCATGCCGCAGTTGTCCCACATGATCAGGCCGAGTTCGCGGTGGAAGGAATCGACGGTGCGCGTTCCCTGGATGGAGAACAGCTTGTTGACCCGCTCCTTGGCCTCGGCCTCGACTTGTTTGAACTCGGGCATCGCGGTGTGGATGGTGCCGGGTTTTTGGGTGACGAGGTAGTTGGCGATGGTGGTCGGGATGACGAAATAGCCGTCGGCGAGTCCCTGCATCAGGGCGGATGCGCCGAGCCGGTTGGCACCGTGATCCGAGAAATTGGCTTCGCCGAGAACATGCAGGCCGGGGATGTTGGACATCAGATTGTAGTCCACCCACAGGCCGCCCATGGTGTAATGCACGGCGGGATAAATCATCATCGGACCCTGGTAAGGATCTTCGCCGGCGATTTTCTCATACATCTGGAACAGGTTGCCGTAGCGCGAACGGATGGTGTCTTCGCCGAGGCGCTTGGTGGCGTCGCGGAAATCCAGATAGACGCCGAGCCCGGTGGAAGCGATTCCGCGGCCTTCGTCGCAGACTTCCTTGGCGGCGCGCGAGGAAATGTCGCGCGGGGCGAGGTTGCCGAAGGACGGGTATTTGCGCTCGAGGAAATAGTCGCGATCGTCCTCGGCAACGTCGCTGGCCTTGAGCTGCTTTTTGCGGAGTTTTTCGGCGACTTCCTTGCTCTTCGGCGCCCAGATGCGGCCGTCGTTGCGGAGCGACTCGGACATCAGGGTGAGCTTGGATTGGTAATCGCCGCTAACCGGAATGCAGGTCGGATGGATCTGGGTGTAACACGGGTTGGCAAACAAGGCCCCGCGGCGCGCGGCGCGCCAGGCGGCGGTGACATTGCAGCCCATCGCATTGGTGGAAAGGAAGAACACGTTGCCGTAACCGCCGCTGGCCAGCACCACGGCGTCCGCCGCGTGCGAGGAGATTTCGCCGGTGACCAGGTCGCGGACGACGATGCCCTTGGCCTGGCCCTCGACGAGCACCAGATCGAGCATCTCGGTGCGCGAATACATTTTCACGCCGCCGCGCTGGATTTCCTTTTCAAGCGCCTGATAGCAGCCGATCAGCAGTTGTTGGCCGGTTTGGCCGCGGGCGTAGAAGGTGCGCGAAACCTGCGAGCCGCCGAACGAGCGGTTGTCGAGCAGACCGCCGTATTCACGGGCGAACGGCACGCCCTGGGCGACGCATTGGTCGATGATCTGGTTGGAAACCTCGGCGAGGCGATAGACGTTGGCCTCGCGCGAGCGGAAATCGCCGCCCTTGATGGTGTCGTAATACAGACGGCGGATCGAATCGCCGTCGTTCTGGTAGTTCTTGGCACCGTTGATGCCGCCCTGCGCCGCGATCGAGTGGGCGCGGCGCGGGCTGTCCTGATAGCAAAAACACTTCACCTGATAGCCAAGCTCGGAAAGCGAGGCGGCGGCGGCCCCGCCGGCGAGTCCCGAGCCGACGACGATGACGGTGAATTTCCGCTTGTTCGCCGGATTGATGAGCTTGGATTCCATCTTGTGCTTCGACCATTTCTGTTCGATGGGGCCGGACGGGATTTTGCTGTCGAGAACGATGGACATGATGAGTGGGCGGTTGGAAATGGGTGGGCTGGAAGACGGATCAGCGGCCGAAGCCGAACACCAGGATGGCGACGGGGATGGAAATGAAACCCAGCCAGATGAAGAGGCTGTAGCCGATGGAGATCTGTTTGATGAGGCCGGCGGCCTTTTTCGAACGGAACCCAAGGGTCTGGAAAATCGAGCCGACGCCGTGCATCAGGTGCGAGCAGAGCAGGGTCATGGCGATCACGTAGAAAACCGTGGCGGGCCACCAACTGAAGCCGTCGATCACCATTTTCCAGGCGTTGTGGACTTCCTTGCCGTCGAGCATGTAACGATAGAGCGCCGGGTTGTTGTATTCGTTGCCGACGCGGGCGGTGAAGTGGAGCAGGTGATAGATGACGAACGCGAGGATGGTGAGTCCGGTGAGGATCATCGCCCGGGATGACTTGGAAGCTTGGATGGTGGCGGGATATTCGTAAGCTTGGCGGGCGGCGCGGTTCTGGCGGGTGAGCGCGATGGTGGCCACGATGTGCGCCGCGATCATGAACAGCATCACGACGCGGAACAGCCAGATCCCCGCGCCATGGAGCATGTGGTGGAGGAAATACGCGTAGGCGTTGAAAGCCTCCGGGCCCATGTAAACGACGAGGTTTCCGATCAAGTGCCCGGCAAGGAACAACACGAGGACGATGCCGCTGATGGCGACGATGAATTTTTTCCCGATCGAGGAGGACCAGTAGGCGGAAAGGCTTCGGGTAAGGGCGTTCATGGCGTTTGGAAAAGGTGGCTTGGCTCGCCGGCGCAGAGATAGACGGGAGGTTCCAGGTTTTCAAGAGGAGATCTGATCAAAGCGCAATCGGTGGGATGAATGGTGAAATCTGCGCAGTCAGCCACGTTAGGCCGACCCGGCGTCGGAACGCCAGCCCCGGGACCGCGAGTTTCAAACTCGCCGCCCATGGGAGGTGAAAGGAAGGTCCGAAGGGCATCTCTTTCGCTTTTCATGGACTGGCGAGTCGCAGACTCGCGGTCCCAGGCCGGCGGCATCTCCGCCAGACTTTCCGCGCCGCTCTGCTACGAGGGCGGGAGCAGAAAAAGCCTAGCAGTGCGCAGCTCACCGCGCGGCATCGTGCCCGAGGAGCCGCGGTATCTCGCGCCTGAGTCAGAGGTTAACTCCAACACTATGCCTTCACCCAGCTCTGCAGTGGATATTGTTTCAGCCACTGGACGCGGAACGGCGAACGGGTAACAGATGAGGCGGGCGACAGCCGCAACCGGACGGTTTTTCCGCGGCTGGAAGCCCGGCCGGAAATCGGCGTTGCCGGGATGAGCGACGAGGCACCGGTGATCACGGTGGTTTCCTCGCCCGCGGGATCGGACTACGACGCGGCGAGCGGACTCTGGAGCTGGACACCCGATGAAGCGGACGGTCCCGGTGCGTTTGCGGTGACCTTGCGTGCGGACAACGGGATAATGACGAGCTTACGGACGTTCCAAGTGACGGTGACCGAGACCAACCGCCCACCAACCATGGAGTCGGTGCCAGTGCAGAACGTGGTGATCAACGAGTCATGGTCGCTGCAACGGGTGGCCTCCGATCCGGATCTTCCCGTTAGCACGATCAGTTCGGGCAAAAACATCACGGAGATCTTCAGCGATTTCGGGACCAACGGGGTGGAGGCGGCCGACGTGGAAAAGAAGATTTCGCCTCGTCAGCAGAATTTGTGTGGACAAGGAGGTTCCGGAAGCTTTCCAAGCGCATGATAAAGAACGAGTTTAAGTATCTCGGAAGAGCGGTGCCCATAGCCATGCGCAAGCGAAACA
>JBIPND010000275.1:0-5105 GCA_044374015.1 Luteolibacter sp.
CGCGGCAGATGGCTTCGCCGAGGCGCTCGGCGGGTGGAAATTTTGTGCCATCCACGTGACGGAGTTCGATGCCGGCGATGAAGCCGCACTGGCGGATCTCGTGGATCAGCGGGTGGCGGGATTTCAGGGTGGCCAGGGCGACCCCAAGGTGGTCGATTTTTTCGGTTAGGTTGGCCAGCGTGTTCTCGGATTCGAACAGATCGAGGCTGGCGATGGCGGCGGCGCAACCTAATGGATTCGCCGTGTAACTATGGCCGTAGTAGAAAGCTTTCTCCGGCGTGCCGAGGAAGGCGTCGTAGATTTTCCCGCTGGTGAGGGTGGCGGCGAGTGGCAGGTAGCCGCCGGTGAGGCCTTTGGCGAGACACAGGAAATCCGGGGTCACGTTTTCCTGCTGACAGGCGAACAAGGTGCCGGTGCGGCCGAAGCCGGTCATGACTTCGTCGAGGATCAGGTGGACGTGGTTTTCATCACACCACGTGCGCAATTCGGCGAGCATGCCGCTGGGCCACGGGCGCATCTCGTTGACGCCTTGGATGAGCGGCTCGATGACGACGCCCGCGATTTTTTCGCTCGGCAGGGATTTGAGCTCGGCGAGGGATGCGACGTGTTGGACGGGAAATCCCATGCCGCGGAATCGCTCGAAGAAACGCCCGACGCCGCCGAGTGAGGCGGCGCCGAGGGTGTCGCCGTGGTAGCCGTTGGCGAAGGCGATAAAGTGGTCGCGGGCGGGTTCGGCGGTTTGCTGGCGATATTGCACGGCCATTTTCAGGGCGCATTCGATGGCGGTGGAGCCGTCGTCCGAGAAAAACACGCGCTCCAGGGTGTTTTTCGGGAAAAACCCGCAAAGCCGCTCTGCCAGTTCCGCAGCGAGCGGGTGGGTGAAGCCGAGAAATGACGCGTGGGCGATTTTTTCAAGCTGCCCGCGGACGGCGGCGTTGATCGCCGGGTGGGCGTGGCCGTGGATGTTGGTCCAGATCGAGGAATTGCCGTCCAGATAGCGCCGACCCTCGGAATCCCAGAGCCAGGAACCTTCGCCGCGGGTGATGACGACTGGTTCGTGACCACGCGCACACCACTCGGACTGGCGCGTGAACGGGTGCCAGCAGTGCGCCTGATCGGCGGAAATCCATTGGCGGGTGTCGTCGCGCATCGCCGGAACTATGGGCGGGATGCGCCCGTCGGGAAGCGGGAATCGTGGCGAAATCGACATTTAAACTGGAGTTTCCTCCTTCAACATCCGCCGATCTGTGTTTACCACTCCCAGAGCAGATGGATGGGCACGGCGAGAATTTTAGGGCCGTCGAGCTGGAGGATGGTGGCACCGTCGTAGAAAATGATGCCCGATTGGAAATCGTTTCCGCATTGCGCCGCCAGCCGGCGCAGGCCGTTGCCGTCCGAGTGATGGAGTGAGGCGGAGGCTTTGATTTCCACGCCCCAGACTTTGTTGCCGCGGGTGAGCACCACGTCCACCTCCACCTGATCCTTGTCCCGGTAGTGCCAGAAGCGCAGGTCGGGATCGGTCCAGCCGGCTTGGGCGCTGAGTTGTTGGAGAATGAAGGACTCGAGCAAATGCCCGAACTTTTCGCGGCGGGTGAGCCAATCGCCGGACGAAATTCCCGCGAGCGAGGCGGCGACGCCGCTGTCCACGAGGTGGATTTTCGGGGTTTTGATCAGGCGTTTGGCGGCGTTGCGGTGCCATGGGGGCAGGCGGCGGACGAGGAACAGCCGTTCGAGCACGGCGAGGTAACGCTCGACGGTTTGGCGGTCGAGCTGGAGGTCGTTGGCCAGTGAGGAGGTGTTGAGCAGGTTCCCGGTCTGGTGGGCGAGGATTTCCAGCAGCCGGGCGATTTCCCGGCTGTCGCGGACGCGGGCGACGTCGTGCACGTCGCGGTCGATCACCGAACTTAGGTATTGGCGGTGCCACTGCCGGGCGCGCACGGGCAGGCGGCCCTGCGGTTCCGGGTAGCCGCCCGCCACGATCCGGCCGGGGAGGCTGGACGGCATCATGCGGTCCTCGCGGAAGGAGCTGCTTTCCAACAGTTTCCCCGTCAGCAGCTTGGACAGAAAAAGCCCTTCGGACCTGGCTTTTTCCGCTTCGGTCAGGGTGTGCAAATACAGGCACTCCATCCGTCCTGCCAGCGAGTCCGGCAGGTGGGGGAGTTGGAGCAAATTGGCGGAGCCGGTGAGCAGAAAGCGTCCCGGGCGGCGGTTTTCATCCACCGCACGCTTGATGGTGAGCAGCAGTTCTGGGGCGCGTTGGATTTCGTCCAAGGTGATGTTTCCCTGCCACTGGCCGATGAATCCCTTGGGGTCTCTCTTCGCGGCGGCGAGCAAATCGACATCATCGAGGCTGAGATATTGGCGCGATGCGTCCAGCGTTCGGGCGAGCGTGGATTTCCCACACTGCCGCGGACCCAGCAGACAGACCACCGGGGTGTCGGTCATGGCTTCTTGCAGCGCGCTTTCCAGCCCGCGTGGGAGGATGAATTCAAGATCGTCCATTTGTGGGATAAGCTAGCGTCCAATTGTGGTATTGGCAAGCGTCCAATTGTGGCATTGGGTAGCGTCCAATTGTGGTATGAAGCGCGCTTGGCGGCCGGTTTTCCTTCACAAATCGAGCGTTTGGCGGATCCGGGCTTGATCGTCCGGCGTCCAGCGCTTAGCCCTCCGGGAGTTTCATGTCGATTTCCCCATACGCCATTCCTTCGCCCGCGTTGCAACGCGAGGTGAGACGCCGCCGCTCGTTTGCGATCATCTCCCACCCGGATGCCGGAAAGACGACGCTGACGGAGAAATTCCTGCTCTACGGTGGTGCGCTGAATCTCGCGGGCAGTGTGACCGCGCGTAAAAACCAGCGCGCCACCACCTCGGACTGGATGGATTTGGAAAAACAACGCGGGATTTCCGTGTCCTCCACGGTCCTGCAATTCGAATACAAGGATTGCGTCGTCAACATCCTCGACACCCCGGGGCACAAGGACTTCTCGGAAGACACCTACCGCGTGCTCACCGCCGTGGACGCCGCGGTGATGGTGGTGGACGCCGGCAAGGGCATCGAAAGCCAGACGCGGAAACTCTTCGAAGTCTGCCGCCGCCGCGGCGTGCCGATTTTCACCTTCATGAACAAGCTCGACCGCCCGGCCCGGCCGTCGATGGACCTGCTCGACGAGCTCGAATCGGTGCTCGGCATCCACGCCTATCCGGTCAACTGGCCGCTCGGCGACGGTCCGCGGTTCCGCGGGGTTTACGATCGCGAGCAGAAGCAGGTGCACCTTTTCCAACGCACGGTTCACGGCGCTTTCCGGGCACCGGTGGCGGTGACCGGCATTGAGGACGAGAGCGTTAAGGAAGCGGTGGAAGAAGGGACTTACCGCCAGGTGTGCGACGAACTGGAATTGCTCGAAGGTGCCGGTGCCGAGTTTGATTTGGAAAAAGTCCTCGCCGGTGAACTCACGCCGGTCTTCTTCGGCAGCGCGGCGAACAACTTCGGCGTGCAACTCCTGCTCGACCGTTTCCTCGAACTCTCGCCACCGCCCACTCCGCGCGAAAGCGGCGGGATGATGATCGATCCGGCGTCCGAGGAATTCTCCGCCTTCGTCTTCAAGATCCAGGCGAACATGAACCCGAAACACCGCGACCGCATTGCGTTCGTTCGCATCGTTTCCGGCAAATTCGAGCGCGACATGGACGTGATCAACGGCCGCTCCGGCGACAAAGTCCGGCTCGCCAACTCCCAGCGGCTCTTCGCCCGCGAGCGCGAAACGGTGGACGACGCGTTCGCCGGCGATGTCGTCGGGCTGGTAGGAAATTACGATTTGCTCATCGGCGACACGCTTTCCTCGAAGCCCGGCGTCACTTTTGATGAAATCCCGCGGTTCGCGCCGGAGTGTTTTTCGTTCCTGCACAACAAGAGCACCGCGAAATACAAACGCTTCCGCGACGGCCTCCAACAGCTGCTCAAAGAAGGCGTCGCCAGCGAATTCCAACTGCTCGACACCAGCGGCTCGCAGGTGCCGTTGTTAGGCGCGGTCGGCCCGCTGCAGTTCGAGGTGTTGCAATACCGCCTCGAAGGCGAATATGCCGCGGAAACCCGGATCGAACCGGCGAATTGGTCGCTCGCCCGCTGGTTGAAACCGAAGGAAGGCGACCCGCTCGCCCCCGAAGCACGGCCGAATCTATCACTCGGCGCGGCCCTCGCCCGCGACTCCAACGGCTGGCTGGTGGCCCTGCTCCCCAGCGAGTGGGCGCTCAAAACCTTCGCCGACAAGAACGAGGACTGGATTCTATCCGAACAACCGTTCCCGCCGCCGGTCGCCGTGAAATAACGGGTTTCACGCGCTCATCAACGTCGCGCTGTTCGCGCTGCGTTGTTCCAGCAGGTGGACGAAATGCCGGACTAACAGCGATGGGCTGTCCGCCTGCCAGACGGCCCACATCCGGAAATCGAAATCCGTACGGCTCGATTGCAGCGGCACGATCGTCACTCCCTGATTCGCGAGATCGAGCACTTCGGGCAGCAGCGAAACGCCCTGGTCCGCGGCGACCAAGGTGATGAGCGAATCGAAGCCCTCGACCTGACGGATGCGGTTAGGCTTGAGGCCCTCGCTGGCGAAAAACCGCAGCGTGTCCTCGCGGTGGATCGAGCGCGGCTCCTTGCCGAGGCACAGCAGGGTTTTTTCCATCACCTTCTCCAGCGGCACGCCGCTGCAGTCTTTCCACGAGTTCAGCTTCGAAACCGCGACCCCGAAGGTGGACTGGATCACGCACAAACTTTCCTGGCCGGGGATGTTGCCGGCGTTTTGGCCGTAGGCGAATCCGATGTCGATCTTGCCCGCTGCCAGCGCGTCGAGCTGCTCGGCGGGCAGCATTTCCACAAACACCACCTCCACCTCCGGATAACTTTGATGGAAAATCTTCAACGTCCCGGGCAGGAAATCCGTCGCGATCACCCCCACGCTGCCGATCCGCAGGCTGCCGAGATTGCCCGCCTGGGCCTCGCGGGCGCGGCTCACCGCGTCCTCCGCCTGCCGCAGCACCTCGCGGGCGTCGTCGAGAAAAATCTCGCCCGCCTTGGTCAGGGAAACGCTCACCGTGTCCCGCTCCAG
>JBIPND010000274.1:0-5105 GCA_044374015.1 Luteolibacter sp.
CACTTTACGGTTTTCCGCACAGAGGCGGTGGTGTTTGTTATTCACAGTCAGTTTGTTGTAAAACCAGACTGAACGAATCCCCGCCTCTGACCATCTAACTTTTATTCGCTAACAATCTGAAACCGCCAACGGTAATCGGAAGTGCCATTGAGTATTATGAAATTGCTGGGGATTTCAAGAAAGCGGCAAGCCTCAGAAAGCAAAATCCAGACCTGCGCATGGAATCATTCCGCAAGCTCGATCAAGAAAAGCTTTTCGCGAAAGTAGCCCCGTGTTGCATGAGAGTTTACAACGGCTCCGGAAGAGGAAGTGGTTTCTATTTCAAAAGAGGAGGATATATTTTGACGAATGGCCATGTGGTGGATGCTCCGGGAGCTATCACAGTCAAACTTGACGATGGACGGACGCTCGAAGCTAAGTTGGTTGCAAAAAGTGATGATCTTGATCTTGCAATCATCCGCATTCAAATGGAAAGCCATGGTTTAGTGACCTTCCGAACAGCGGAGGAGGTGAAAATTGGGACTACTGTTGCTCTCATCGGTTACCCTGAAGATGACTTGCCTACGCCGACGATGAATTCCGGAATGGTTTCAAATACAGACAGGGTGTATAGCAGCGATGGAAAAGACAATCCGGTTTATCAGCTTGATGTATCCGCAAATCATGGCAACAGCGGTGGCCCAGTTGTCGATGAGGCTGGGCGTCTTGTTGGAATTTTGACGTTCGGACAGAGCCACTTAGGCAAAGATCGCTTCAACTTTGCTATTACCGCCGAAGCTGCTCAAGGTTTCATCCAGAAGCAACTTCACGAGTAAATACGATCAAAAAAAATTGAGTTTTGTTCAGGCACCGACAGTAAATAAATGGGGGCGAGCCTCGCGGCTTAACGGACATCGCTTTTCTTCTCTTCCCATGATCCTCCCATCATCCCCGCGCTGCTCGGGCCGGATGAATCCAGCGCTCCGTGAAGAGGGCGGAAAGCGGCAGTGCAGCATCGAGACATTTTCATTTTACCCGATCCAACCCCTTCATGATATTCCTCAACCTCGCGCTTCCTCCTCTCACATCCGTCGTTCTCCGCACGCCTTCACAACATGGGGTCTGCTCACGGATTCACATCAACACCGCTTCACATCAACACCAAACCTTTCGAAATCGCAAAAGCAGATCCACACTCGCCCCCCTGTCACTGATGAATCCCCTTCACGCCGCCCCGCCAACTGTTAAACACCGAATAGTCATCGCATGAGAAAAATTGGGTTCAGTCTTCTCAAATTCACGCATTTCGTTCGGTTCCGGTCTGATCAAGCGCTTCGGTGAGCGGGTTGCCGATGTGAGCGATTTCGGAGTTGCGACGTAAGACTCTAACGTCCGGCCCACCGATCCGCCGGCAGAAACGCGCCATGCCTCGGCACGCCGTTGAACGCCCGATCGAGACCGAGTCGCTGCCACATGCCGGCCACCGCGCAACCGAGGATTTCCACGTCACCGCGCGCGTCGTGGCGGCGGATGCCCTGCTGGTCGATCCGCAGGCGGGAAACCAGGTGATCCAGCGAGTGGCCGGTGCCGCGGGTTTTGGCGAACAACATTTTCAACATGTGAATGGAGTCATGTTGTGGACCCCGCTCAGCGGCTGGCTGTTGTAAGCGATGTAGGCGCTACCCCTCCAACCTCGCGACAAACACGCACACGAGCACCGTTCAAGCCCGTTCATGAACCTTTGGCCCCCTCGGTCGGTGGCTCCTCATTGAGGATTTCGATTCCCATCTTGCGCGCCCGCTCTTTCCACAGGGTTCGTGCATGGAGCTGTAGATCGGCCACCTTGTCTTTTTCGTCCATGATTTCGAATCCAAAGATGGTTTCGATGATGTCTTCGAAACTCACAATGCCGACGGTGGTGCCGAATTCATCAACGACGAGGATGATTTGGATCCGCTCGGAGATGAACCTCTGGAAAAGCACATCCACAGGCGTGTGCTCCGCAGCCATGGCCATTGGCCGTTTCACTTCGGCCAGGGTTCCTGTATCATGGGTGTCCTTCAAATGTGCCAGCAGCACCTCGCCGCGGATCACAAAGCCGGTGATCTCGTCGCGGTTTGTTTGATAGACGGGGATGCGGCTGAAGGGTTTTTCCTCGATGATCTTCACAAACTCGATCAGCGGCATGGATTCCGGCAGCGCGAAGATCACCGGGCGTGGCGTCATGATGTCCCAGGTCTTCATGGAATGAAGCTGGATCAAGTTGTGGACGAACTCGCTCTCACGTTCCTCGAGCTGCCCGGATTCCGCTCCGAGGCGGCTCATCGCGAGCAGTTCCTCGCGGTGCAACGATGGGGAAACCTCTCCTTGCGGGGTGATGAGGCGGGTGATCTGCCGAGAAAACCACACGAGCGGAGCGAGGCCGGTGATCATCACCGGCAGAATGGAGGAAGAGACACCGGCCAGGCCGACGGCATAGCGGGACCCGAGCGTTTTTGGGATAATTTCCGTCAGGATGAGGATCGCGAGGGTCAGCGCGCCGGCGAAAATGGCTTCTCCGGTGTTTCCGAAAACGCGGGCATATTCCGCTCCTGCTCCGGCGGCACCCATGGTGTGCGCCACCGTGTTGAGGGTCAAAATCGCAGATAACGGCCGGTCAATATCCGCCTTGTAGGTTTCCATACGCTCGGCCCAGCGGAGGCCCTTCTGCTTGGCGGTGTTGATCGCGGACGGAGTGATTGTCAGGAGGCTCGCTTCAAGCAAGGAGCACACAAACGAAACAACGAGGGCGATGAGGATATAGATAATGAGTAAAGTCATCGAGCGGGAAGTGTGGTAACCATTCTGCCGGGAATGAAAGGCAAATTTCTCGGATTCACCAACTCCCCGCCACCTCCTGCGCCCCTCCCGCCGACACGTGACAGGCTGGTGTTAAAAGTAAATTCCATACGCAATCCAACGCTTGTTCGAATCGGTGTGCATGAATTTGCAAGGATTGGATCAATCATTAGAACATTTTGGACAGGTGGATGGAGTCGATGCTGTGGACCTCGCGCATCGGCAGTCCGTGGCGACGGTAGGTCGCTGCGAGAAACTTGCTGTCAAACCGCAGGCCGTTCAAATGGGGTCATTTATGCGCTCACTTCCTGCCCCTCCTCGGGGTGATTCCCAGTTTCAGGCATTTCTGCCTTACCGCTTCCCTCGAAACCCCGACTTCGGACGCGATCGCTTGTAGTGGCTCTTTTCCCAATCTCGCCAAAATCTCGGGAGTCCATTTGCTGGGACTCCTCTTTTCCCCGAACTTTGGAGTGATTCCCAGTTGGATGCGTTTTTTTCGCAAAACTCCAACCCCCAATCCCAGTTCATGCGCCAATACAGAATCGGTCTTTTTGCCCAGAAGGGCAATTTCCCGCTTCGTCCACGTATGAGACTTTCTGATCCCGGATAATTTTGAAAAGGATTGGATGCCCATCTGGTTTCTTTTCGTGATCACGCACATGATCTGCACTCCAAGTTGTTCGGCCAACTCCCTGTCCGTCATGGTTCCCAAACGAGCGATCTCTTCTTCCGTCCATTGATGCCAGAATTGGGTTCCCACCGCATAACTCTCAATTCCCAGCTCTTTGCGCTTCAGCATCACCGATTTGCGGGAAACGCCCATCACACCGCACACCTGCTCATCCGGCAGCTTACCGAGAAGGGCTAGATTTTGCCGTGTCCATTTCACCGCATTCGGTCTTGGCCGCGTGTTTTCCTTCCTCGGGCGGAACGGAGCGATCCCGAGATGATGCCGTTTCGATGTGACGTTGGCCTCATGCATTTTCAATCGCCGTGCGATCTCCTTGTCCGTGTGTTTTCCCAGTAACGCCAACTCCTCCAGAGACCATATCCGCCATCGTTTCGATTTGTAGGCGAACGCCTCGATCCCCAGCGATCTGCGCTTGTTCGACACCGTTGTTTTCGCCAACCCCAGCATCTCCGCCACTTCCTGATCGGACTTCATGCCTAACAAACGGATGGCTTTCTGGTTCCATTCCTTCGGTCCGAATTCTCTGGACGGCGCGATGCCGAGCGACTTGCGCTTTGTGAATACCTGGGTCCGCTTGATTCCCAAGCGCTTTGCCAAAACCTCGTCCGACATGGTTCCCAGCAGTGAAATCTTCTCACTGTCCCAATAACTTTTTACTAAATGTTCGTATCGCTCGCCCATCGTCGCATTGGTGAAATTTGCATTGCTTTCAATCCTCTGATCTCACGGAGAAACCGGTGAATCAATCATAATCTCATCCTCTAACGTTCGGTTCACAAATCCGCAGGCAGAAACGCGCCATGCCTCGGCACTCCGTTGAACGCCCGGTCCAGCCCGAGACGCTGCCACATGCCGGCCACCGCGCAGCCGAGGATTTCCACGTCGCCGCGCGCGTCGTGGCGGCGGATGCCTTGCTGGTCGATCCGTAGTCGGGAAACCAGGTGGTCCAGCGAGTGGCCGGTGCCGCGGGTTTTGCCGAACAACATCTTGGACATGTGAATGGAGTCGATGCTGTGGACCTCGCGCATCGGCAGTCCGTGGCGACGGCAGGTCGCTGCTAGGAATTTGCTGTCAAACCGCAGGCCGTTGTGGGCGATGAGGGTGGAGTCGCCCGACCACGCGGCGAACTCGCACAGCACTTCCTCCGGCCGGTTCGCGTGCTGGACATGCCGGTTTCCGACGCCGGTGTAACTCTCGATGAACGCGGAAATCGGCCGCCGCGGTTTGGCAAAACTCGCGAAGGTCTCCTCCGGACACAAACAGCCTGCGGTGAAGCGCATGGCAGCGATCTGGATGAACTCGTCCTGCTCCGGATCGAGCCCGGTGGTTTCCAAGTCGTAGACCACGAAGGTCTCCCCGTCGTGCTGGCGGTCCGTCCAGAAGAACGAATGCCGGCACTCGGGGCAGTTCACGCGGGTTCCCATCGCGGACTTGGGTCCGGTCAGGCTGTTTTTGCACTCGGGACAGAACGCTTTCATCAGCCCATCGCCTTTTCCATCAGCGTGTTCATCCGGGAAACCGTGTCGCGGGCGTCTTCCAACAGCCCCGCGGCGATCAGCGAGTTGTCGAGCAGTTGCAGCGCCACCAGCTTGGCCAG
>JBIPND010000276.1:0-5101 GCA_044374015.1 Luteolibacter sp.
CTCGCCGACCTTCACGGGGACGGTTTCGGGTGTCACCGCTGCGATGGTGGGCCTGGGCAATGTCACCAACACCAGCGACGCGAACAAACCCGTCTCCGCCGCGCAGCTAACAGCGCTCAATTTGAAAGCCAACCTCGCCTCGCCGAGTTTCACGGGCACGGTTTCGGGTGTCACCGCTGCGATGGTGGGCCTGGGGAATGCCTCTAACACCAGCGACGTGAACAAACCCGTTTCCACCGCCCAGCAAACGGCGCTGAACTTGAAGGCCAACCTTGCCTCGCCCACCTTCACGGGGACCGTCGTGCTTCCCGGCGGCTCCACGGCGGCCGCACCGCTGCGCTTTGTCTCGGGCGGGACGCTGGCGGCTCCGGTGTTTGGCGCGGTGGAGTTCGATGGCGCGAGTCTCTATCTAACCACCAACGCCGCCAGCCCGGTCCGCAAAACACTGGCATTCAGCGAGGATGTAATCAGCGAAATTTCCTTGAGCAGCATCACCGCCGCACCGGTCAAGCCCGTCGTCGCGTGGGGAGATAACAACAGCGGCCAAACCAACCCTCCCGCCCTCGCCAATGTCGCCGCGGTGGCCGCAGGCGAGGCACACAGTCTGGCCTTGCTCGACGATGGCACGCTGGTGGCCTGGGGACTGAATACTTCCGGCCAAACAACAATTCCAGCCGGGCTTGCTGGAGTCACCCAGATTTCCGCCGGGGCCAATTTCAATCTGGTTCGTAAAAATAATGGAACCGTCGCCGCGTGGGGCGCGAACAATGAGGGCCAAACGACCCTGCCAGCCGGCATCACCACCGCCACCCAGGTCGCCGCGGGCATGAACCATGGCCTTGCACTGTTAGCCAATGGCAGCGTGCTGGCGTGGGGCGACAACACCTTCGGCCAAACCACGGTGCCAACGCTTTCCAACGTCACCGCCATCGCCGCCGGTTACGATCACTGCCTCGCGCTCAAGAGCGATGGCACGGTGGTCGCGTGGGGCCGCGACGACGCCGGGCAAATCACGCTGCCGGGCGGTCTGTCCGGTGTCACGGCGATCGCCGCCGGAGCCTATCACAGTCTTGCCCTGAAGACTGACGGCAGCCTCGTCGCCTGGGGCTGGGATGGTGGCGGCCAAGTCACTCTGCCTGCCGGTCTGACTGACGTGGTCAAAATCGCCGGCGGCTACGCCTTCAGCATGGCCTTGAAGGCCGATGGCAGCGTGGTGGCGTGGGGGAACAACTCCAACGGCCAAACCACCGTTCCCAGCAGCGCCACCCTGGTCACCCAGATCGCGGCCGGCACCTCGCACGCGCTTGCCCTGCGCGCGGATTCGATCCCGGCCCAAGTCGCCCGCCTCGATCAGGACAACGTTTTCACGGGGAAAGTCGGCATCGGCCGCACGCCCGCAGTAAACGACTTGGAAGTCGAGGGGAGTGCCAGTAAACTCACCGCGGGAACTTGGCTCGCCAACTCCGACCGGCGGATCAAGTCCGAGATCCGGCCGATCCTCGGAGCTCTCGAAAAGCTCGACCAGGTGCGTCTCGTCGATTTCCACTACACCGACGCCTACCTCGCCAAGCACCCGGTGATCGAAGACCGGCGCTACCCCAACGTGATTGCCCAGGAGTTCGCCGAGGTCTTCCCCGACGATGTGAAAAGCAGCGGCGAGACGATGCCCGACGGCTCGCCGATCCTGCAGGTGGATACCTATCCGCTCACCATTTACACCGCCGCCGCCGTGCAGGAACTGCATCGGGAAAACCAAGCCTTGAAGCAACAAGTCGCAGCCCAGGAGCTCCGTCTCCGGAAACTGGAAGCCACGTTGGGAGAATGATGATGCACTGCCCACGCGCGTTCTTTATCCTCGGATTTCTGTCCCTGCCCGCGGTGGCCGGGGACTATCAGTTCACCCCGGTCTCATGGGATGGCGGCGGACTGACTGGAGGCAGTGAGGACTATCAGGTCAACCTTTCGACAGCGCCCGGCGAGGCGGGGTCCTCAGCCGACTATGCCCTCCGCAGCGGCTTCTCCGGCCAGTTGCTGGATGCCGTGGAAATGCGGCTCGCCGACGCCGACCCGGGGATCCCTCTGAATGAACGGGCCAGCCGCCAGCTGGGGGCGAGCCTGTTATATGATGATGGGACAAGCGCGCCGCTCGCCGCGGAATGGATCGCATGGAGCGTGCAAAGCGGGCCTCTGGCGGCGATCGACAGCGGTGGAATGGCCACCGCCGGGTCGGTCTATCAGGACTCTTCCGCCGTGGTCCTGGCGGTCCATCAGGATTTTGCGGAGACCCTCGAAATCCAGGTCGTCAACACCGGCAATGACGACTTCGGCCAATATGCCGGAGACGGTCTATCCGATATCTGGCAGGTCGGCTATTTCGGCGAGGAAAATGAAGATGCCGGCCCGTCAAACGACCCGGATTCGGACGGACTCAACAATCTGCAGGAGTATGCATTCGGCATCAATCCCCTGCAATCCTACGCTGGGATGCTGCGGTGGAGCGGGACGAATCTGCTGGAGCCGGGCGTGCCGATGCCGTTCGCCAGCGGCACGGCGGGCAGTTTCACCTTCCGCGCGGTCTTCGCCCGGCGCAAGGACTACGCCGCCGCCGGCCTTTCCTACACCGTCGAGTTCAGCGGCGACTTGGCCACCTGGAGGGCCTCCACCTCCACTCCGGTGGTGGTGGCGGATGATGGCCAGGTGCAGGCGGTTTCCGTGCCTTATCCGTTTTTCGTGAATGGCAAAAAGGCGACCTATTTCCGCGTGAAGGTCCAATCCAACTGATCCCATGAAACCATCTCATCATAATATTAGATCATGGGCGAGCTCGCCGCGGTGGTGGGCCGCGCTTGTTTGGTGTGGTTCGGCCAGTCTCGCCTTCCCCGAAAACGCAAGTGCGAACATCATTTACAGCGGGGCACAAAACATCGCCATCACCCAGGATTTCAATGGAGTGTTCATCAATGTCACCGCCTTCCAAAATGGCACGTCCGCCAGCCCCAACTGGGATCTCAATCCATTCTTCGGCGGTCTCGGCATTGCCAATGCCCCCGGCTTCCAGCCGGTGCGGATCGGCACCGGCAATGAGGATTCCATCTTCGCACTTGGCTTGGGCAGCTCCATCGGCGGGACCTCGACCTTTTCCACTGGCTGGGGGGGTTCGGGCGCAGAAGACGATTCCGGCCACCTCGGCCCGGGGGCATCGCAGTTCAGCTCCGGCCAGATCGGCTACATGGGCTTCAAACTGATTCGCGATGACTCAGTGAACTATGGTTGGATGCGCCTCATCCTGACCCAAAACGGTGACGCCGGCAGCATCCTGGACTGGGCCTATGACAGCTCCGGCAATTCGATTCTCACCGGGGCGGTCGCTGATCTCGGAGCGAATCCGCTAATTCTGAATACCGGCAGCGAGCAAACGTTCAGCGCCAGCGAAGTGGGTAGTGGGCTGCTAATGGAGGGTGATGCGAAAATCACCTTCAACGAAGGCACCGCAGGAGGCACATACACCGGCAATATCCAAGGTCAGGGAGAGATCAGGGTCGATGGGGCCGGTGGGCTGCGTCTGTCTGGTGCCAACCCATTTTCCGGGACCACCTTGATACTCGAGGGCAGCCGTCTCACCGTCGGCGAGGCGGAGAACCTAGCCAAGGCCCAGATCAGGATCAACAACTCGGCTTCCTTGGTGTTTGACTCCCTCGCGGCTAACGATGGCAGTGCCAACACCTTTGCCAATGACATCCATCTGGACGGCGAGACCGCGACCCTCAACAACAGCGGCAGCGGCAAGGTAAGCCTTTCCGGCACGCTCGATTCAAGCGGCGGACTGCTCGGCTTTGCCGGTGGCTCCTTCGATGTCTTGGGTAGCATCAGCGGCAGCGGCGGGCTGCGCATGGAAGGCACCGGGACACTCACGCTCGCCGGTAACAACACCTACACCGGCGATACTTTTGTATCTGCAGGCACTTTGTTGGTTACTGGAGAATTGAGTGCCACCGCTGTCACCGTCGAGGGTCTGGCCGCATTCGGAGGCATCGGAACTTTGGAGGGGGATCTCGACTTTGCTGATACTGCGATGCTTCACGTGGTGGATATCTCAGATGCCATGCGGATCATCGGCAACGTCACCTTTGGCAGCGGCTTCGGGATCGCCAATCTCAGCGGCATCGACTGGGATAAAATCGCGATGGATTCGGCCTTCACAATTCTCTCCACCACCCAGAAATTTTCCACTTCAGACATCAGCAACCTCGGGGTTGAAAACGCGATAGTGGTCGGCAGCACCGGCCGCATGGCTTACTTCCAGACCGGAAGCCTCCAGCTGGTGGTCATTCCGGAGCCAAGTGCATTGCTGCTCGGGGGCTTTAGCCTCCTCGCTTTGCTCCTGCTGCGCCGTCGGGGTCATGCGGCCGGAGATTAATCTCAAGGATCTCTTTCAGGTGGCTGCGGATGATGTCACCTTCCATGATTTGCATGTGATCGATATCATAGAGCAGGCGGCAGCGTGGTGGATGCGGGTGAACCTGACCCGCAATGGCGATACCGGCTTGATCTTGGACTGGGCCTTCAACGACTCGGATGGTGCCATTCTCACGGGTGCCGGCTCCGATCCCGGCGACGCGCCCGCAGTCGCCAAGGCGGGCAGCGACCAGACTCTCAGCGCCAGTCAGGCCGGCAGCGGACTTCTGATGGAGGCCGGCTCAAAAATCACTTTCAACGAAGGCTGGGCCACGGTCTTCAGCGGCGGCTTCCAGTATGCCTACAACAACGGCCAGAGCGTCGCGCCGGCCAGCTCCGGCTCCTTCGCCGTGAGCGGCAACACCCTGACCTGGTCGGCCGTGCCGGAACCGAGCAACCTGCTCGCCGGCCTGCTCGCCGCCAGCGCCCTGCTGCGCCGCCGGCGCATGGCTTGAGAGAGCAGCGGGGTTGATGGAACGCTGACATCCCCGTCGCCCGGAGCATCGGTGAACTTGATCTCAGAGTCTCTGTGACCCTCCGGCCTAGAAATTCCGGAACACTCCCTTGACCCGCATTCCTTCGAAATAATCCGCCAGCCGCGACGCGAGCGGTGAGCTTTCCAACAGCGTTCCCACTTCAACGGCGA
>JBIPND010000277.1:0-5065 GCA_044374015.1 Luteolibacter sp.
ATCCTGTGGGTGGTGCGGATGCGTTTCAAAAACGCTCCGCACGGTCTCCTAACGGGTTTGTTTTTCGCGCTCTATCCGCTGTTCCGGATCATCGGCGAGCAATTCCGCGAGCCGGATGCCGAGATGATCGGCTTCCTCACCAAAGGCCAGTTCTTCTCGCTCTTCATGTTCGTTTTCGCCGCCTGTTTCCTGACCTATGCCTGGCAGGGCAGGGGGCGGGCAGGCCGGACACTCTGAGGAAATTTACTGGAAAAGCTCATGCGCGGTGTAGGCCATGCCGATGGCGGCGGCCGCATCGCCGCCGAGCGCCCACTCGAACTGCGTGGTGACCTTGTCGGGATCGAGCGGGCTGTTGCGATAGACCGGCCACGCGCGCTCGACGAATCCTTCCTGAATCCAAGCCATGTATTGGTCACGGAACGAAGTTTCCGCGAGTCCGCCGCCGATCACGACCAGGCCGGGATCGAACACCCGCACCAAATCGGCGATGGCATATCCCAGGATGAACCCCTGTTGTTTGAAAATTTGCACGGCGAGCGCATCACCCTTTTCGGCGAATTCACGCAGCCGGAAAGCCTTTTCCTCGACCGGTGCGTCACCTTCGTTGAGCGGGTGGCTCGACCACTCCGGCTTGGCGAGTTCCATCCGCAGGCGGCGGCGTAGCGCCACCAGCGAAACCCACGCCTCGGCACAGCCTTTCAGCCCGCACGAACAAACCGGAAGTTCGCCGTCGTCCTCGCGGAACGGCACGCTGATGTGGCCGACTTCGAGCGCCATGCCATTCGCGCCCTCATAACTGCGGCCGCCGGGAAGTACCAATCCGCCACCCAGACCGGTGCCGGGAGCCACCAGCATCAAGCTCCCGAAATGCTTGCGGCGCAGCGCATATTCGCCGAGCGCCGCCGCGTTGCCATCGTTGGTCATGAAAACCGGGACGCCGGTGCGCGCCGAAAGTTTTCCCCGGATATCGGTGCCCACCCAGTCTTCGCCGAGATTCGCGCGGCCCCAAATCACGCCGTCGCTACTGGGAGCGGGGACATCGAGACCGATGCCAGCGATGGCGCTGCGTTCGATGCCCGCGCCCGCGGCGAGTTGGGCGATCGCTTCGTCGAGCTGGCCGAAAGTCGCTTCGTAGCCGTCCTTCACGAGGCTCCTGACTTCGGCGAGAGGTCCGGCCTGTTCTGCGAGGTGATTCACCAGAACCGCTTTGACCGTGGTGCCACCGATGTCCAAGCCGACGAAATAAGAAGAGTCATTTGCCATGATGGACAGAGGGTGTGGAAGGGGGGCAGGGGTGTCAAGGCATTGGCCCGCGCAGGAATTCGATGGCATCGCGAAGATCATCCGCCGTCACCGAGGCAATGACTTTGGCGCTGCCGAGTTCATCCAACACCACGAAGCGGATCGCCCCGGCCGAGAACTTTTTGTCGCGCGCGAGTTTTTCCATCACCGTGGCCGTGGTGATTTCCGGACTGAGCACCAGCGGCAGGTGATATCGATCCAACAGCCCGATCACCTGGGCGGAGGCCGCCGGGTCGAGACCGGCGTGCCGCTCGGATAGAAACAACGCCGCACGAATGCCCAGCGCGATCGCCTCGCCGTGGAGCATATGACCGTAAGGCACGGACGCCTCAATGCCATGGCCGATGGTGTGCCCGAAATTCAGCAGCGCGCGGATACCCAGCGTCTCATGTTCGTCCGCTTCCACCACGCGCGCCTTGATGGCGATGTTGCGCGCGATCAAATCGGCGGGCACGTCGCGGCCCGCCGGATCGAAAGCGGCCAAATCATCGAGCATCGCCGCGTCGCGGATGGCGGCGTGCTTGATCGCTTCGGCGAAGCCCTCGCAGAATTCACGGCCGGGCAGAGTCCGCAGCGTCTCCGGATCGACGATCACCAACCGCGGTTGATGGAAGGCTCCTAGCAGGTTTTTTCCCTCGCCGACATTGACCCCGGTCTTGCCGCCGACGGATGAATCGACTTGGGCAACGATGGTCGTCGGGACCTGCACAAATGGAATGCCACGGTAAAAAATCGAGGCGACGAAGCCCGCCAAATCGCCCACCACTCCGCCGCCCAGAGCGACGACCAGCGATTTGCGATCATGGGCGGCGCGGATCATTTCGCGGCAGAGCGTTTCCGCGTGGCCCATCGATTTCGACGCTTCACCCGCGGTGACCGTGTGCAGCGTGGGCCGGAAACCGGCGGCTTCGAGGGAGTTCAGCAAGGTTCCCGAATGCAACCGGGCGACCGTTTCATCGCTGATGATCGCGGCGCGCAGCCCGCCAAGTCCGGCTTGGGAAATCAGTTCACCCGCCCGACCGATGGCTCCGGGTTCGACGAGGACATCATAGGATCGTTCGGCTAAATCGACTCGGACGGCAGGCATGGGCGGAGCATGAAACAAGCGACGCACATGTCCAGTTGATCTCCGGCGGCTTTGGTGATTTCCTGCGGCCATGGAAATCCGCAACCGTGAAGATCAAATCCCTTTCACCACCAAGGACGGCTCGACGATCCGCAGCCTGCTCGACCTTTCAAATGCGCCGGTGGTCCACCAAAGCCTCGCCGAGGCGACACTCCCCGCTGGTGGCGCAACCGAGCGGCACTACCACAAGCACAGCGAGGAGATTTACTATCTGTTATCCGGCAGCGGGCTGATGGAAATCGACGGCGTCGAGCGGATGCTGAAGCCGGGCGACGCGGTGCTGATCCCGGCAGGTGCCTGGCATCAGATCCGCGCCACCGAGCCGCTCAATTTCCTTTGCTGCTGTTCGCCGCCCTACGCGCACGAGGACACCTATTTCGCCTGAGGTCACTCGCTGCCGTGGCGCGGGAATTCGTTCATCGAGCTGGATTCGCGGGCTTTGCGTTGCACGTATTCGAAGATCTTCACCGTGCCAAACGCAAACAGGGCTGGCGGAGCAAGCGCTCCTAACAGCCGGATCTGCGTCGCCAGAAGCGAGCGGACCGGCAGCCGGTGCAGAAGGTATCCGGCGGCCACCGCAACCATCACGGCCTTGGTCGGCGAACTGCGGACGCAGTCCTCGCATTTTTCATAACGCACGTGGGCTTTGTGTTTCACGTCATCGACCAAGGCCGTGAGGCTTTGTTCGAGAGTGGCCGGGTTGGAGGGGAGGGGGTCCATGATTTACCAGAATTTGAGGTTGCCTGCGAGGCGGTGGAAGGTGTTGGAAAGCGCATCGTTCGCGTGGTCGAGGGGTTCCCGGAAATAGCGTTCTTGGAAGGTCGGCGTGTGCCGGGTGGTAACGATGAGGTATCCCACCGCGACGCCGAAGGCAAAGGCTCCGGCGACCACCGGCAGGGGATTTTTGCGGATGCAGTCGTTGGCGCAGGAGGCGGCGTTCTCCGCCTCGCAGCGCACCGTGGCGGCAGCCTCACGAGCGCGTTGCTCGAGAGATTCCACCTTTTTGTCGATTGATGCACCGAGTTGATCGGTGGTTTCTGCAATGTTGTCCATGGGGGTTGTTAGTTTGGTAGTTGGAGGTGGGGTGCAAATGCGTTTTGCAGATGCTGTTCCGTTTCCAAGAAACCGCCCGACCCTTGTAGCATATCGCATCGGCAAGAAGCGATCGTCCGCCCGGCGCGCATTTTGCAATCCCGGCCCGCCCGGGTCGTGCATAGCGAGCGATCGCGCCCTTCCCAAGGCCGGTTAGGAAATCGTGACTCTGCCCTGCCAGCCAGCTTTGGGGGCCTGTTGCTGGCCGATGGCGACGCCATTCGCGCAGTTGCAATCGCTGTCACCCTTGAGCGCCTTGATCAGGTTGTTCAGCGACTTCATCGCCTGGCGCGGGACGCTCTCATAAGTCCGCGAGCCGATATGGGGCGTGATCACGCAATTGGGAGCGGTAAGCAGCGGGTGATCGGCACGCGGCGGTTCTTCATCGAGAACGTCCGTGCCATAGCCGCCGACTTTGCCGCTTTTGAGCGCTTCCACCATGTCGGCGGTTTCGACGATTTCGCCGCGCGCGCAGTTGAGAATGACCACGCCATCCTTCATTTCGGCGATCTTCTCGCTGCGGATCATGCTGCGGGTCTCGTCGGAGAGGTTGCAATGAAGTGAAATCACGTCGGCCTGCATCAGCACCTCATCCATGGTGGCGCAGCGGGTAACGCCGTATTGGGCGGCGAACTTTTCATCCCAATAAGGATCAAACGCGATGATCGGCATGCCGAAGGCTTTGGCGCGGATCGCCACTTCCTTGCCGATGCGGCCGAGACCGATGATGCCCATGGTCTTCTCGAAAATTTCGTGGCCGGTCAGGCGCAGCCATTCGCCCTGGCGCGCGGCGGCCGCGGTGGTGACGATGTGCTTGGTGATTCCGATCAACAGCCCGAAGGTGTGCTCGGCGACGGTGGTGTGATTCACCCCCGGAGTGAAAAGCACGGGGATGTTGAGCTCCTTGGTCGCCGCGATGTCGATTTTATCCAGGCCGATGCCGTATTTGGAAATCACCTTGAGCCGCGGCAGGGATTTGTCGATGACCGCACGGGTGATCGCGTCGTCGCCACACAGAAACGCATCGAAGTCGCCGGCGAGTTCCAGCATGCGGGCTTCGGAAAGCGGGCCGCGCTCGCGCACGACGTCCCAGCCTTGGGCTTCCATCAATGGGTGGTGAGGGCCGGGGGTGTCTTGGTAACTGCAGGTGGTGAGTAGGACGCGCATGATTTTAGGGGTTGAGGGCGGGATTTCAACAAATCAGGCGGGGGATGCAATCGGCATTTTCCGGATGGACAATCTCTTTTCGGAAACCAGATTGGACGTTCGGCTTTTTCAATCCGGCTTGCCTGTTCGCCATGCGCCTCCTAGCGTTTTGCCGATTCATTCAAGATCGAGCGCAAAGGCGGCATGCCCGTCGTCTCCGCTGCCGAAAAAATCTAACGGTGGAAGCCGCTTGGAAATTTTTGAAAACCGCCCTCCAGCCCAGCCATCCACGATCCACCGGAGTGCCTCACCGCCATCGGTGGCGCGGTCGGGTGGCGGCGGTTTGGTTTGCCGCGATTTCAGCCAGCCATGCCGCTCCGCAACTGGTCGATGGCATCA
>JBIPND010000278.1:0-5059 GCA_044374015.1 Luteolibacter sp.
GGCCATGGGTGAGCAGGATCATTTTCGCGGATTTCCGCTGGTCCGGATAGAGTCCATTGGAGTCGGCTCCGAGCCAGTTGTTGAGGCGGCCGTTGCTGGCGATGTTTGCCTGGGCGCTCCAGTTGTCCTCGGTGAGCCAGTCGTCGGTGATGGTGTCGCGGATGTCGTTGCGCCCGCCGATGTCGCCGGGGCCTGGGCCGCCGGGGCCCGAGTTGTTATTGCCGTCGCGGGTGGTGAATACCTGATAGTTCAACTTTGATATACCGTTCCAGCCAGCATCGAGCAGCGCCTGGCGGCTGATGGAAAACTCGGCGGCATCCAGCTCGTGGTTGAAATAGGCGCGGCCGAAGCCATCCGGCGAATTCTGGTCGCGGACGACCACACCGTTGGCACCGGTCAGGGGCGCGTTGATCGTGGTGGAGTTCACCGCCGGATTGGTGTCGATGTAAACGCGGCCGTTATCGGTCTGATAGCACGCAACCACCGCCTCCCACTTCATCTCGGTTAGTATATCCACTTCATCCGGCAGCGCGGCTTCTCCGCTGGCAGGATTGCCGGTGTCGATGACGACGTAGATGTTAAGGTTACCCTCCTCGGCTTGCGGGCGGAGGTCCTGCATGTCGAGGCGGAAGTAGAAATTCCCGTCGGCACCGCCGTCGCGGGCGTAGAAGGCGACGATATCACGCGACGAGTCGAAACCGTCCCAACCTCGATAGACGTCGCCGCCCTCGCTGTTGTTTCCCTCGCCTTGGAACTCGTCGAAGGCGACGAGGTCGTTGATGGTCCAGTCGGTGAAATCGTTGTGATTGACAGCGAGACCGCGGGTGACGGTTGTGCCGGGGCCGATGACGATGGAATTGGCGGGCGGTGGTTCGCTGCCGTCGAAGACCAACGGCTTGGTGCCGTTCTGAAGTTCTTGCAAGTTGGAGAAGCCGTCGCCGTCAGGATCACCGGCGGCACCTTGGTTAGGATCTCCAAGCTCGCCGGTTTTCAGGTTGATCCATCCTTGGTCGAGCGGATCCAGGCCGTTGGTGATTTCCCAGCCGTCCGGCAGGCCGTCGCCGTCGGTGTCGGGATTGAGAGGATCGGTTTCGAGCCAGACCACGCGCGGATAGCCGCCGGGCGGATAGGCGGCAGCGAGCGCGGCGCGGTGTAGGGCGCGGGATTTCATGCCGCTGAGGTTGGAACCGATGAGATACTGCGCGTTGGCCGGGGCTGCTAGATCGAAGTCCTCCGGCGGCGAGCCTGCGGAGGCGATGATCTGCAGATCGACGCGGCCGTTTCCGTTTACATCCTCGCTGCCATCGGCGGCTCCATCGCCGTCGGTGTCCGGGTGGTTGGGGTCGGTTTCCAGGAAACGCGCGTGGCTGGGCAGCGAGCCGCGATCAACCCGCGAGGTATGATATACCGTGACCGGCGAGGCAATCACGGAGGTGGCGACGCCGTTGTCATCGACCAGTGCGATGTCCACGCGGCCGTTGCGGTTGAGATCCTCGTTGCTATCACGCAGGCCGTCGTTGTCGGTGTCGGGCTTGGTGGGATCGCTCATCGAACCGCCGATCTGGTCGGTGCGCGAGCGGTTGAAATCGTAGCGAGGGTGCGCCCAGTTGTCGGTGGTGTTGAAGACCGGCGGATCGACGTCGGAGACGAAGTTAGGGAAACCGTCGCCATCGGTGTCGGTGTTTATCTTGGTATCTCCGATGAAGGGGGCGGCAATGCCGGACTCGAGCCCGTCGGTTAGGAGATCGTCATCGGTGTCCGGTGAAACCGGATTGGTCATGCCTGCGATGCGCCAGAAGTGGACGTCGCCATTGGTCCAGGTTTCCGAGTTGGTGGCGGGGAGGGCCTTGCGGGTGAGTTCGTCGGAATCGGGGATGCCGTCGTCATCGTCGTCATTGTTAGATGGATCTTCCGGCACGACCTGGCGGATGACCACGATGACGTCGCGGCGGGCGGTGGCGGCGACGGCACCTCCTGCCAGAAGTTTCGCATCGGCGCGCAGGCGGTAGTTTCCGGCATCCAGTCCCGACCAGCGGAACTCCCAGATTTTCGAGGTGCCGGACTCCTGCATGCCGGTAAAGTCGAGCCCGCCGCCGCCGATTTCCGGGACCAGCGTGACCTCCATGACGCGCGAGTCGGTGGCGACGCGCACGCGGAAGGCGCGGTCATCGGGAGTGGGTGCGGCGAGGGCCGGCAGCACCACTTCAAACTGGCGGCCGTCACTGCCCACGGCGGGCGGGTTGGTGATGGCGATGTAGGGCGTCTCGCTGATCGCGGCACGGACGACGCGGGAGGCGGTGAGCGTGACGTTCGCGCGGGTGTGGGTGATGCCGATGTGGTGGAGGAAATCCGGGTCGCCGTTGTAGAGCGCGGGGATCGGGAACGCGAGCGCATGATAGTCCGCGGTCTCGTCGCGGATGATCTGATAGGTCGAGCGCGCCAGCGGTTGCGCGTTGGTGCCGGTGCCGCTGACGCTGCTGCCGATGGACACGAGGAACTCGTTGATCAACTGTCCGTCGGACACGCCCTGGCCGAGGTTCTTGGTGAAATAGGCCTTGAGGATATAGTTATCGCCGACTGTATTGCCATCGGCCTGAGGATAGGCGACGAACAGGCGGGTCACCGGTCCGGCGGTGTTCAGATTGCGGATCAAGGTGGTGTAATGCCCGTCCGCGTCAGACAGCGCGTTGTCGGCGTTCGATGAAATTTCCTTCAAGCGCACCTTGATCTGGGCGCTGCCGGTGGAGGGAATGTTGCGGTAGTCAAAGCGCCATTGCACCGGATAGGCGCTGTTAGCGAGCGGGCCCGCCGGCACCGGGGTGGCCTTGACCCAGGACTCGGCGAGGTTGTTGTTCCAGATGCCGTTGCCATTGAGATCCTCGAAAGTTTCGCCGGGATCGCGGACGCCGTTGTTATTGTGATCGGTGAAAGGTTCGAAGCCGATGCCGTTGCCATTGAGCACGCCGGTTTGGGCATCGTCGTTGGCGGTTTCGGAATCGACAATTTGATACCAAACTTCTTTCACCGAGCGATCCGTTTGCACGAGCACGCCGTAGTTTTGTGAACCGAGGGTCTCATTCTGCGACGGGAAAACGATTTCGCCAGTAGGGCGTTCGGCGTCGTAATAAAAAGTCTGCACATAGGTGTTATAGATGGGCGCTCCGTTCTGCAACGGGTTGAGGTTGCCGAGGCGCTTGATGAATGCGCGGGCACGCAGCACGTGGAAACCTTCCTCAAGGCCGGTTTGTTTGTCCCATTCCCATTCGCCGTATTCCTTTTCTGGATCCTGCACGCGGGCATAGTCGTTGTTCGGGAAATATTCGATGGTTTCCGCGTTGAATCCATCCACGGCAAACTCGGTGGTCATCGTGCCGATCCGCGAAACCGACGCAGCATTGCCGGGGAACCACGACGCGACTCCGCCGCTTTTAAAAATGCCGATCTTATAGCTAAAAGTGCCGGAGGACGGCTTGGGAATGGTGGCGCTCATCCACCAGTCGTTGGAATCCTGGTTGTGGCTGAAATTCATCTCGATCGCCCGCGTGCTGCCGGTTCCGGTGCCGGCCGCGCCCTCGGGATTGCCGCCATCGATGGTGTAATAACAGAACATTTTAAAACCCGCCGACACGCCGTTGGGCTTGGCCCAGAGCGAGATGGTGGAGGCCTGCTCGGTGTATTGCAGCGGGGCCGTTCCGCCCGGCCAGCCGCCCGCGGGCGCGCCGCCGACGCTGTCCTGCGGATCGTGATAGAGAAACGAGGCGGTATCGCCTCCGAAGTTGTCATAGTTGTTAGATCCTGCCGGGCCGTTGGTGATGGTGAAGCCCGACGAGCCGATCACTTTCGAATAAGTTTCCGCCCCGGCCGAGCCGAACTTGTTGCGGGTGGTGTCCACCGCGGCAAATTTCTCGGCGTGCGTGCGCTGGACGAATGACGGCTGCTCGTAGCCGAGAAAAACGTCGGTCGAGAGGCCCGGCGGATTGTCGCGCTTGGCGGGATCCGAACCCGCGCCGTTGAGGTCGATACCGCCGTTGAGACGCAGCAGGATGTTTTCCGCCGCACCGTCGGCGCGCACCACGAACTTGAGGTCGGAGCCGTCGGTGACGCGCGGGATTTGATAACTGTATTTGAAATCAGTGGGATCGTCGTCAGGCAGGCCATTGGGGTTGAACGCAGGATCACCGTCCGGGCCGTCCTTGCGCTCGACGGTGACGGTGCCGACCGGCGCTCCGCCGTTTTGATAGATCTCGATCGCGCGTCCGCCGGCCTGCGTCCATGCGGGCGCGGGATCCGGGTTTTTCCATGAGAAGACATAATAGCCGCCGGGTGGAACAATCACTCCGTTAGAATTTGATAGATTGGCGGAGAACGAGCCGCGGCCGGCCCCGCCGTCGGCGAGCGTGATGAAGAATCCGTCCAGCGACTGGTTGTTAGCCGCCGCGCCGCGGGCGTATTGCCAGAGGTGGGCCCCGGGCGGGAAGCTGGTGGTGAAATCCGCGCCCACGCCATTGGCGAAGTTGTCATTGATCATCACCAGCCCCACGGCACCGGCGGCATCGTTGGAGGCGCCGGTGCGGCGGTCGATGCGCTCGTAGGCGACGAGGTCGGCGCTGCTCCACGCGCCTTTCTGCGAGCCGCGGGCGAAGTTCTGATGGATGTGCATCAGGTTGGGCAGGCGGTTGTCGCCGAACTGCCCGAGAAACGCGGTGTTGGCATGGCGCGGGAAGGCCCCGCCGCTCTGGCTGAGGGTTTCCGCCTGATAGTTCCCGTCGGTGTAAACCAGCGGCAGCCCGGCGCGGGTGAAGTAGAACGCGTGCTGGAGCTCGCGGCGCGCGGCGTAGTCGCTGTCATGGCTTTGCGCGTGGGTCACCGCGATGTCGGGACCGAAACCGCCGGAGCCGGGCTGGTCGTATCCTTGCAAGCCGGACGACGGGTTTCCTAACAAATTGTTGAAATTGCTGCGGAGATCGTTGTCAACCAGGCGCATGCCGCGGTCGATGTAGCCGCCATAGCCGGGCGGCTGGCCGAGGTGCTCGCCGAACATCATGGCGTCGTCACGGGA
>JBIPND010000279.1:0-5051 GCA_044374015.1 Luteolibacter sp.
AGGCAAGCGGAGACCACGATTTTCACGATCTGTTGCCGCCTTGACGCATTTCCGCCTCGATTCGTGGCTGGCTGAAAGGCCGTGGCGGTGGTTTCCAACCACCAAGCCCATCCTCGACAAGCACCGACCCTTGGTGCAGATTTCCTTCATGATTTGCACCGCCGTCATCACCGAAGCCGAAGAAGGAGGCTTCGTGGCCTTCAATCCCGAAACGGGCACGACCACGCAAGGCGAAACCTTCGATGACGCCATGAGCAACCTTCGCGAGGCCACCGAGCTATATCTGGAGGTCTTTCCGGTGAAGTCCAAGGCTCCGGCCGTTCTCACTTGTTTTGAAGTTTCCCATGCCCAAGCTACCGGTTGTTAGTGGAAAGGAATGCCGCAAGGCACTCGAGAGTGCTCGGCTTTGATTACGTCCGCCAGCGCGGCAGCCATGTAGTGATGAAGCGGGACGATGCCGGGTGCGTGGTGCCAATGCATGCCGAGATCAAAACCGGGACCCTCTCAGGCATCCTGAAGCAGGCGGGAGTGAGCGTGGAGGAATTTATCGGGGCGTGCAGATCGTGGCAGCCTCAGTGGGCAGCCGTTATTTCTCCGTGATCTTGATTTCGAACATCTGCGGCCAGTATTTGCCGGTGACCAGCAGGTGGCCGGTGGCGGGGTCGAAGGCGATGCCGTTGAGGACTTCGGCGCGGTTGGGTTGGCTGAGTTGCTGGCGCAGGCCGGCGAGGTCGAGCCAGCCGGTGACGCGGCCGTCGTCGGGGGAGATGCGGGCGATTTTTTCGGACTGATAGATGTTGGCGAAGATTTCGCCGTTGATCCATTCGAGTTCGTTGAGGTTTTTGACCGGGGCGTTGCCGTCGAGCACAGTTAGGGTTCTGAGGGTGGAGAAATCCTTGGGGTTGATGAATTTCAGCTCGCTGCTGCCGTCGCTCATGATCAGCTCCTTGCCGTTGTGGGTGAGGCCCCAGCCTTCGCCGGGGTAGGTGTGGGAGCGCAGCAGTTTGAAGGTTTCCGGGTCGAAGACGTAAGCGGTGTGTTCTTTCCAAGTGAGCACGAACATCTCGCCGCCGAGGATGGCGAGGCCCTCGCCGAAGACGTTTTTGGCGAGCGGGCGCTTGCGCAGGACCTTGCCGGTGGCGGGCTCGATTTCGCGGAGGGTGGATTCGCCGTATTGGCCGGTGCTTTCAAACAGGCGGCCGTTTTCCAATTGCAGGCCTTGGGTGTAGGCGGTGGGGTCGTGCGCGCGGGTGGAGACGACCTGATAGCTCAGCTTGACCGGCGGAGATTTCCCGCAGGAGCTGAGGGAAAGCAGCGCGAGGACTAACAGGATTGAGGTCTTGAGGTGGTGCATGAACGGGATGGTGTGGGTTCAGCCGACTTCGCGGGTGGGGCCGTGGTAACCGCCGGCTTCGAGCAGGGCGTCGATTTCGAGTTTTTCGCGGTGGATGCGGTCGAGCAGCTCGGCGCGGTCGGCCGGGGCGTCGATTTCGCGGCCGGCGCAGCGTGTTAGATGGACGCGGAAAACTTCCTGCGCGCTGCCCTTGACCCGCGCGGCGTCGACGTGGGGCCGGTGGAGTTGGATCAGCGGCATGTGGGTGGTGTAGATTTTCCCGCCGGGTTTGATGAAGGTGTGGAACTCGAACATGCAGGTGCTGGTGGACGATTTCTGCTCCAGCCAAGTGTGGATGAAATGGATGCTGTGCTCAAGGCCGGGGGAAACGAGGGTGGCGGATTCGACAGTGAGATCACCGGCGGGCGACGGCAGGCGGTTCGCCTGGAACAGCGGCCAGTCGGGGTGAAGCGCGCGCCAGGACTGGATTTTCTGCTGGAGGGAATTTGATAGCTCGGCTTCCGGGATTTCGACGGCTTCGCTGAAATGGTAGGTCTCGCGTTCGAGGCGTTTCGAGCGCAGGAGCTTCATCAGGGCGATGACGAGGATCTGGAGCGGGTTGATGCGCCGGGTTCCTAACAACGATGCGAGCGGGTATTTGTGATAGTAGGAGGTGCGGACGAGGCGCTTGCGCTGGGGGGTGGCGGTGGCGGCTTGTTGTTGCTGCAGTTCGGCTTCGATTTTCCGGAGTTTCGCCATCGCTTCGGGGTGGACCTTGCGGATCCGCAGCCATCCGTTGGGGCCGGATTCGCTGCGGGTGGACGGGCGGTCGAACATCGCCCAGATCGCATTGGCGAGCAGCAGGAGCAGGCCGGTGACGATCAGGCGGAGGACCCACGCGGAATGAAACGGCCCGGAGCTTAACAACAGCGAGGGGCCGAGAATCATCAGCACCGAGGACCCGACTAACAAGCCGATCCGGATCTTGCGGCGAATTTGGCGGCGGCGCTCCCTGACGGTTTCGCGGAATTCCCAAATCGTGATCGCGCCGGTCTGGCCGCCTCTGAGGCGGCCGAGCCAGCCGATGACAATCGACGCGCCGACCAGCGTCCAAAGCATCCACTCGGAATCGTTTTCAAAGGAATCCCGGGCGAAGAAGTAAATCCCGACAAAGATCGCGATTTTGAAAAGATGGCCGGCACCCGCCGCTTGATAGGATCGGGCGACGGAGGTCATTTCCCCGTCGGACGCGCCGGTTTCGAGGTCCACCTTGGGCAACATCGCGCCGTTCCTGGCCAACACGCGCTCGCCGTAGCACTGCCAATAGATCGAGGACGGAGCCTCGCTCTCCTCGACCTTGGGCGGGGCATACGGGTTGGATTCGCTCATGGGCCGGTGGTTCTTGCTTCCCGATAACAGGCGAGAAATCCGCTGGCGAAGTCTGCCGGGCGGTTCGCGATCCAGGCGTCGATTTCCGCGAGGGGAAACCAGACGGCGGCGTCGATTTCCGCGCAGGGAAAACGCAGGTTGCCTTCGTGTTTCGTTTGGAAAAGCCGAACGTGTTCCCAGCCAGTTTCCTCGCAGGGGGCGATCTGTGCGATTTCCTCAAGCGGCGCTTCGACGCGGATTCCCATTTCCTCCTCCAACTCGCGGACGGCGGCGGGGGCGTAGTCTTCGCCCGCATCGAGGTGGCCGGAGACGCTGGAATCCCAAAGGCCCGGGCAGGCGTCCTTGAGCAGCGAGCGCTTTTGCAAAAGCAGGTCGCCGCGCTTGTTGTAAACGAACACATGGACGGCGCGGTGCAGGAGTTTTTGCGCATGCACCTCGCCGCGGGTGACCTGGCCGGTGACCACGTCATGCTCGTCCACCACGTCGAAAATCTCGCCGGCTTTCTGCGGCAGATCTTTCAGCGGGTGCGGATCGTAGGCGCGTGTGAGATCGACCCACTGGGCCAGCGTGAGTTCCTCGCCGCGGACAGTGGCGGCGACCCCGAGCCCGGCGATGGTTTCCTCCCACGGCGGGCCGTCGGGCAGTTGTTTTTTAAGCTGCTTGCGGCGTTGGGCGAAACCGCGGCGGATGAGTTCGTCGAAAAGCCGGTAGTCAAACGTCGGCAGCCCGCTGGTCCGCGGCGTCAGCACCGCGACGCTGGAATCGATCTTCGGCTGCGGGTAAAACGCCTCGGGCGGCACGGTGCGCAGCGCTTTCACCTCCCAGTTCGCCTGCGTCCGCAACGAGAGAATGCCGTAGTCCTTGGTGCCGGGTGTCGCGCCGAGGCGGTCGATGACCTCCTTTTGCAACATGATCACCGCGCGCTCGAAAGGGTGCGGGCGGCTAAGCAGGTTTTTCAAAATCGCGCCGCCGCAGGAGTAGGGAAGATTGCCGAGAAATTTCAGCGGGCGGTGTTTGAACAGCTGGCGGCCGTCGAACTTCACCCCGTCGGCATGGTGGACTTCCACGCTCGGGTCGTCGCGGAAACGGTGTTTCAGGGCATCGGCGAGGCGGGCGTCGAACTCGATCAGGATCAATTTCCGCACCTTCCCCACCAAGTGCTCGCTGAGCGATCCGGTGCCCGGTCCGACTTCCACGACCGCGTCATTTGCGGAAATTTCCAACTGCGAGACGATCCAGCGCGCCATGTTCGGATCGATCAAAAAATTCTGCCCGAGCTGTTTGCTCGGCATTACGCCTGCGTGAATCAACGCTTCTCGAATTTCCCGACCGGTCATGGCCGCCGTTCATGCCGCATCGCGGCACGGCGTGCAACTCAAACGCGCGGACGCCTGCGTCTTGAGAGGGCCGCCGCGCTGGCAAGAACCCACAAGGCATAAGAACCCGGCTCGGGGATCAGCGTTACACCGCCCAACGCCGAATCGATGGCGCCGCTGTAGCTCGCCACGTCCGTGAGCAGGCTGAGATTGCCGAACGCGGAAGTGTTTCCCGCTTGTCCGTTGAAGCCCAACACCGCCGAGTAGATGCCGGACAGATGCCATTCACCTGCGGAATAATAAAAGGCGCTGCCGCCGGAATCGCCGCGCGAACCTTGCGCCTCGTTGCTGTTCAACCACCCGCTGCCTCCGGGTTGGTCGAAGTCGGTCATGTAGCCGATGGTATTGTAAGGCCCCATCGAGAAGGTCCCGGTGGTCCCGGTGACCGGTACGGTTTCAAGCGAATCGAGAAATTCCGCCTCGATCTGGTTGACGCCCCAGCGCTTCAACGTCGTGCCCGACCATTGGTAGCCCGTCCCCACGGTGACGGAAACCGTATCCGAGGCGGTAGCGCTGAGGGTGGCATTCTGAACCCGGTTTTGCCCGTAACCGACCATGAAAAGCAAGGCGCCCGCTGTGCTGGGGGACGTTGAAATATTCACCGCCGGGAGCGTCGGCACCGCGAGATCTTCGCGGTGGTAGCGGACCAGCCGCAGGTCGCCGCCCGGGAGCGCGCCGAAGCCATCCACCCCATTCGGTTGGCGATTGTAAACCAGCCCGTCGATGGTGACGGTATTTCCCTGGGTGAGGCTGCTGCTGACATGGCGGGCCGTCAGCACCCAGACGTCCCTGGTGGCCGCATCGTAGCCCAGATAGATTCCGGAAGCGTCCGAGTAGCGGATCACATTCTCGAAGGCCGGGAAGGAAATCCCGTATTCGCTTTGAAACTGCGTCTCGGTCGTGTTGTTTGCCGTATTTCCACCGCCGCTGGCCCCAGCCACGATCACCGCGGA
>JBIPND010000280.1:0-5027 GCA_044374015.1 Luteolibacter sp.
TGGCCGCCAAGATGCGCGAGAGCATGGGCGCGCGCAAAAGCCGCTTGCAAAGCGAGATCACCAGCAAGCTCGACCAGGGCATCGATGCCCTCAACCAGGCCGGCGAACGCGGCGACTTCGGCCCGCTGAAGGCGCCGGTCGGCCTGCCGGTGGAAACCCGCAAGGCGGTAGTGAAGGACAAGTTCCTCCAGGACACCCGCAAGATGCAGGCGCTGGGATACTCGGAAGCCCAAGCGCAGGAGATCCTCGAAGCCGCCCGCGAGAACCCGGCCCTGGGCCAGGCGAAATTCAAAGAACTGTGGGACAAGCGGCCGCAGGACAGCGTCAATGCCGCGCCGTTTGACATCGCGGTGGCCGACGCCATCCGCGGCGAGAATGCCTTCCTGCAATGGACCGGCGACGTGCCACCGGAGAAAATGGCAGAGCACCAGCGCGCGATCCGCATCAAGGGCGAAGCGATCCTGGAATATTCCAAGTGGATCAAGGCCAACCCGAACGCCAACGAGAAGGAGATCGGCGTGAAAATGCGCGAACTCGGCAGCAAGTCCGGCCGCATCGACCCGATCAGCGGACCGGTGAAAGCCCCGCCGCCACGGCCGGGGACGGAGACGAGCATGACCATTCCCAAGGGCGGACTCAAGCTCTCCAATTACGGTTACCCCTCCGACACCACGCCCGACAGTTACAGCGCCAAGGGCATTGGCCACCGCAACAACAAGCTGATCCCCGGAGAAAGCGCCGCGATCTCCAAGAGCCTGGCCGAACGCCTGGCATTGAAACACGGCGACAAGCTCAAGATCACCACCACCAAGGGCGAGTTCACGGTTTTCTATCACGACACGGTTCCCGCCACCGACAAGCGCACCGGCGACCTGCCGGAAACCATCGACATCTACCGGCCGAAAGACGGCTCGAACGGATGGGGTGGGCGCGTCACGAAAGTTTCCAAAATCTAAATCATGGCCCAGTTCACCATCGAAGACATTCCCAAGATCGCGCCGGCCCCCCCTGCGCCGCAGATCGCACCGGAAACTCCCGAGCCGCCGGCCGCGCCGGTGACCGGCATTCCGCAAAGCACCGCCAATCCGTTGTTCGACCTGTACGGCGAGCCGGACTACCGCGACGATTACCAGAAAGCGATGGACACCTGGCGCCAGGAAAGCGCCACCGCGCTGGACGCCGCGGTGCTCGACCCGAAAAGCTATGCCGACGAACGCATTCCCGGCGGCTGGACGCCCGACGAGTGGCGCAGCACCCGGATCGTCGACGACTGGATGCGGCTGCACAGCGACGGCGAGGCCCCGCCCATCGGCCCCACCCGCGAGTTCACCCGCGCGCTGCTCGCTGAGCGGCATTTCGGCGGTGCCGGCGCGGAGAGTGACGAGGCGCTGCTGGCGCAGGTGGTGGCGCAGTCCACCCAACGCCGCGACGGTGCGGAGCTGCGCCGCGACATCACCGTGACCGCCTTCGATGACGCGATGCTGCCCAGTGACCAGGCCGGAGGTTTCGCCGCCTGGCGCGAGAAGGCCAAGGCCAAGCCGGGATACAATCCGGAGAATGAGGCGGACTACATGGAAGCCTTTCGCGAAGTGCGCCGCGAGGCGGCGGAGAAGGTGGAGGAATTCCGCGAGCCGCTGGTGCAGGTGTGGCGGGCATTCAAGATGGACGGCAACGTGACGGCCGCCGCTTACGATGCGTGGAGCAAGCTCACCCCGGAGCAACGCCCGGATTTCCTCGACGCGCTGGCGATCCGCGCCAAGGCGCTGCCGGATGAGGAGCGCAAGACCTTCTGGGCGAACATGGGGAAACAAACCGAACTGGCCATTTCCGACTACGGGCGGAATGCGGCGGAGTCCGCCGCATCGATCGGTCAGACGCGGCCTTCGGATCCGAATCTCGGAATCGCCGACTTCTTCTTCGGCACGGATTCCTACCAGCGCGCGGAAGCGGACCGGATGCAGGAAAAAGAGCGGTTCCAGCAACAACGCAACTTCGCCGCCGATGTGCGCAAGATCGCCCGCGAGGATTACGACCCGTTGAAATCCGCCTTCGGTGATGGAGATCCGGGATTCTGGGAGGGTACGGCTTACCAAGCGCCAGGTGTCACCGGGATTTCCCTGACGATGGCGGTGCCCGGCGTGGGGATCGGGATGATGGCGTTTTCCATGGAGGGCCATGCCTATGAGTCGATGCGCGGGCGGATGCTCGCAGCCGGCAAGACGGATGCGGAAGCGTCGGCGATTGCCGAAGGGCTCGCCCCGGTGATTGCTTTGCCGCAGGTGGCGCTGGAAAAAGTCGGATTCGGCATCTGGTCGCGCAAGCTGCCGGGATTCTCCAAGGCCATCGATGCGCTCGGCGACAAGATCGCCAACCGCGCGCTGCGCTTCGGGATGAAGGTGGGCACCATCGCCACCGCCGAAACCGGCATCGAGTTGTTGCAGGATGCGACCATCTACGCGGTGCAGGATCTGGCCGCCGCACTGTCGGATGATGTGCCGGATGTGGACTGGGGAAAAGAACTGGCGGGCACCTGGTCCACCGCCCCGGAAATTTTCGCGGTGATGCTGCCGCTGGCGATCCTCGGCGCCGCCGGCGGACTGTCGGCCGAATCCCGGCAAGCCGCTTTCAAAGCCTCCTCAACCACCCACAAGCAGGCGCTGGGGCTCAAGGCGGAAGGCATCGCCGCCATCGAGGCCGCCAACGGCCCGGCCGCGCTGAATGCCGCCATCGATGAAGCCTGGACCAACCGCGACGCCACCACCGAAGAGGCCGCCGCTGCGGTGCAGCAACTCAAGATCCAGCACGCCACCACCCAGAAAGCGCAGGCGGATCTGGAGAAACTCGGCTACGGTAGCCCGACCTTCACCCAGACCGCCGATGGCATCTTTGTCTTTGATAGCGAGGGCAAGGAACTCGGCCAGTCACCCGATCTCTCCGGCGCGCTGCGCATCGCCCGCGCCCACACCGTGGCGCTCGATGACATGACGTCCGACCAGGTGGCGGCGCTCGGTTCACTGATGGAATCCGCCCGCGCAGCCGTCGAACTCGATCCGAACAGCGTGCAGGAAGTGAACTTTGATGCGGTGTTCAATCCGGAAAAAGCCAGCCCGGACATGGCCGCGCGCTTCGCCGCCCAGGTCGCGCTGAAGGAACAGGCGGAGGGTGGGACCGGCGAGGTCTCACGCTCGGTCCTCGGCTACTCGGTGACCAGCTTTGCCCAAGGGATGCGCGAGACTGTGAACAAACTCTTCCGCGGTGGTTCGGTGCTCACCATCTTCCACGAAACCGGCCACGGCCTGCGCCGCGCCGCGCACAAGGCGGGCACCATCACCCGCGCCGATGAAATCGCGCTGCTGCGTTCGCTGGACACGATCCTCGCCGGCAAGACCACCAAGGACGGCACACAACTGCGGTTCATTCCGGACGGGATCACCGATAATAATCTTTTAGCGCGGACGATTCCGGCGGAGATGGTGCCGGCAAAGTTCAAAGGCACGCCAGCGGAGTATGCCGACACTCTGCTGGACGAGGCGATTTCCGAAATCATGGAAATGGAAATCCTGCGCACCCGCAAGGGCCAGGGGAAAGGCAAGTTCGGCGTCTCCCGCGGCGTGATTTCCCGCAACCTCTCCGCGCTCGCCCGGCTGATGCCCGGCGTGGCCGGCAAGTGGCAGGCATTCATGCAGGCGGTGCGCGCCCATTGGGGGCTGTCACTCTCCCGCGCCGTGGCGGTGAAGAAAGCGGAGCGCGATGGGAAATTCGACAAGGAAGGCTACGACGGTTTCCTCGACAAGCTGCTCGGCCTCGACGCCCAGGTGGAACACGACGCCGGCGTGCGATCCGAATTCGACCGGATCCTGGCGCTGCCGGATGTGATCGATGACGATGACATTCCGTTTTCGATCGGTTCTGGTAAAGACATGAGCCATTTGAATGCTTTGGAGGTTGGGCTATCAAGAGCCCGCGATTACCTGCGGAACGCGAAAAGTGAGAGTGAAAAGAAAATCCGCGAACTAAATATTTCCCAGTATGAAAAGGAAATTGCCGATGAACGCAAGTTTCTTGGAATAGATGCCCCTCAAGAAGTAAATTTGAGCGACGACGAACTTTTAGCGGCGCTTATGGGCGGGGATGCATCGTTTTCGATCGGGAACACCACCGTCACCCCAACGCCTGCCACCCGCACCTTCCCAGGCGCGGAAGGCTCGCCGAGTGTCATCGGCCCGGCGGCGTTTTCGATTGGTGCTTTCCACGGCACGCCGCACAAGGTGGGCAAGTTTTCCTCGGACAAGATCGGCAGCGGCGAGGGTGCGCAGGCATTCGGCTGGGGGCTGTATTTTGCGCAGGCGCAAAAAGTGGCGGAGGAATACCGGAAGATTCTAGGCAGCGAGTTCCGCATGGATGGGGAAATTTTCCTGAAAGGCGGGAACTTCGGCCCGGCGCATCGCCGGATTTACGACGACTTGGGCGAGGAAGCCGCGGACATCCTGGTGGCATTCATCGACCAAGGGAAAGCCCGGGTCATCGATGAGTTGAACAACCCGCTGAATCAAATCGACCAGGACACGTTTGACCGGGCATCCGATTTCCTCGACCGCATCGAGGCCACCAACTCCGGCAACCTCTACACCGTCACGCTCAAGGTGGAGGATGAGGACCTGCTGGACTGGGACAAGCCGCTGAGTGAGCAGAGCGAGAAGGTGCGGGCGGCGGTTGTCGCAATGGGAATCAAAACAGCGGTGACGGCGGATGAGATTTACAAACAAGCGCCGACGTTGGGCCGGGATTATGCGGAACGCGAAGCATACGAATTAGAGGGCAGCCATCTGGTCGCAGAAATGGGGAGAGGCGAAACGGCATCCGCTGCCCTCCTCGCCGCCGGCATCCCCGGCATCCGCTTCCTTGACGGCAACAGCCGCAACCGACCCTACAAAGAGATCAAAAAAGAATTCCTGGATGCCTTGCCGGAAGACGCGGAAATCGAAGACGTGCAGCAGGCGATTGCTGATGGATCTTTCCAACCCGCA
>JBIPND010000281.1:0-5025 GCA_044374015.1 Luteolibacter sp.
AACAGCTGCGTCGGCATCGGTACCGCGAGCCCTGGTTACAAACTGGATGTCCGAGGCAACGGCCGCTTTACGGACACCCTCACCACGGATGCCCCCATCGTCATGGGACCGGGTTCGCAGATTTATGGTGCGGCCGTCGCAGGTGTTTATAAGCCTGTCTTTTGGCCCCGGGCGACGGATGACGCGACTTACCTCAATATCGGATCAAACGGGTGGTATGTCCGCGATGATGCCAGCAACGTTGTCATGCGCTTGACCTCTGGTGGCAGATTAGGCCTCGGCACTTCGACGCCCACCAACCTCCTGCAGGTGCAAGCTCCAGTATCCGCGCAGGTGGCCACCAATGCGGTGGCGGCGGGAAACGCGGTCGCCGCCATCGGCGCGTCTGATGCCGGCCTTCATTTCGGGACCTATAACAATACCAATGGCTATGGAAGTTGGATCCAATCCATGAGAACGTGGGATAACTATTCCTTCAACCTCGTGCTGAACCCCAACGGCGGCAACGTGGGGATCGGCACCTCACTTCCGGGCTATCCGCTCAGCGTAGCCCCGAGGGTTAACGTGGCCTACACTTCGAATACTGTAACTAACCTTAATGGTTCCTTCACCCCGCAGCTCGGCAATGCCGATGGTTACACTGCCGCCGGTTCCGTTGGTATGAATGGTCAAACCTGGATGACTTCTATTTTTGCCGAAGGTGTCGTCGCAGGCAGCGCCTTTGTTGCCATGTCGGATCTGCGCATCAAGGACATTGTGAACCGGTCGTCCACCCGGAGCGACTTGGCACTCATCAACCAGCTGCAAGTGACCGACTACCGACTCAAAGACAGCATCGCCAACGGCAAATCCATCCGCAAAGGCTTCATTGCGCAGGAAGTCCGCAAAATCATCCCGGAAGCGGTCAGCCCCTCCCCCGGTTACATCCCCGACATTTACGTGTTGGCCACGCAGAGCGTTTACGACGCCGCGCAAAAGCGCCTGAGTGTTACGCTGGCCAAGCCCCATGCGCTGGCCATCGGCGAATCGGTGCGCCTCTATGGCGATGACAACACGATGGAAACCAAGGTGCTCACGGTGGAGTCCGCGACTTCCTTCACGGTGGCCTCCGAAAAACCGATGGCCAAGGCCTTCGTTTATGGCCGGCGCGTGGATGACTTCCTTACCGTCGACTACGACCGCCTCTTCACCACCGGCATCGGCGCGATCCAGGATTTGTCCCGCCAGCTGGAGACCGTGCAGGAAGAAAATGCCGCGCTGCGCCGCGAACTCGCCACCAAGGACCGCGAGCTCGCCGCCAAGGATGAAAGTGTTGAAGCCCGCCTGATCGCGCTCGAACGCCGGCTGTCCGGAGAGGGTGAGGTCAAGACGATCTCGCTGAAGACGGCCAAGGTCGCAGAGTAGTCCATTGGTGGCCCAGACCACACCTCCGATGAATCACGCCAGCACAAGTGTATCCAGCCTGCCCCCTGCGCCGCGAGCGCGGGGGCAAAAGGCCGCCGCGCCCCAAGGCGAAGCCCGTGGGCCTGCCTTGTGGCTGGCCACGTGGTGCAAGGAGGTGACGGCGGGTCCCTGGACGGTGCTTTTCTCCTCTTTATCCGACCGGTCCGACCGGCTCCTGCCATGCGCTCCGGCGGCACTTGGCCATTCGATTGATGTTTTCCCACCTACCTCACTTTTCCGCCTGCTATGAACCTCCGCTTTCTCCCCTTGATGGCCGCCCTCGCCGCGCTGCTTTGCGCCCCGGCGGCCCATGCCCAGTTTGAATTGAAAGGGGGTGCGACCAACTTGCTGGATAAGCGGAAGGCAGGTGCCTCACCGAACGTTTCCGCCAGTGGCAACGTCACCTCGATCACCGTGCGCGGTGGTGGCAGCGGCTATACCTCTGCGCCCACGGTCACGATTGCAGCCCCGGCCAGCGGCACGACCGCCAGAGCCACGGCGACGATCGTGGCAGGCGTCGTCACTGCCATCACCATCAACGTCGATGGCGCTGGCAGCGGGTATGACCCTGCCAACCCGCCAGCAGTGGTGATCGCTGCGCCCAAGGTGCTCAGCAGCCCGCCGGTGACCAACGTCCAGTTCGCCGGACAGGCGGCCACCTCGGCCACGGCAGGGCCCATCGCGTTGACAGGTGTTACCGCCGGACGCTACCCACGCGCCGTCGCCTCCGGCCCCAACAGTGTCACCACCATCGCTTTGCTCCGGGCCAGTTTTGGTTATGGCTTTGCCTCGGGGGTTCCCCGCTATTTCATGGGGGATATCATTGAGCGCCCGTCGGTCAGTTGGGACGGCGCGCCGCTGGCGGACAATAACTATTGGCGGGCCGAGCCGGTCCAACCGGGTGAGGAGTTTGCCTCCCCGCGCCTGACCAACACCGTGGAAGGGCTCACCCAGCCGCTGCTGCCGGTGGGCAGCGTTACCGTGACGAAAAGTGCCACCACCAGCAGTGTGGTGGAGGTGGCCAGCGTGCCGGCTACCCTGACGGTCGGTGCCACCCTGCTGGGGCGCGAGGTGCAGCTCATCAATGGCACCACGCTGATGCTGTCCGGCTCGGCCAATGCCAATATCTCCGCCAGCACCCTCAAGACTTTCCTCCCTTACCAGCCTTATTATTACAGTCCGCACGCGGACAAGGTCTATGCCAGCCAGACCGGCCGGGTGACGATCACCTGGGTCTCGGCCGTGCCGGATACCTCCGCGGCCGGTGAGTCCACCCCGACTTACAAGTTCCGCCGCGAGACCTTCGCGGTTTCATCCGCCGCGCAAGCCGAGCCGCGGGTGATCTACTGGACCGAGAAAACCTTCGATGGCCCGATGGTCCGCATCCCGACCGGTCGCATCGTGCGGGTGAATCCGGTTTTCAATTCCTTCGTCCCCGGTCAGGCGGTGGAATACACCCCAGTCGGCGGCTCGAGCAACCCGGGCGTCGCCGCGCCGGCAGAACCGCGCACGCTCTGGTTCGACACGCAGTCCGGCCTGCCCTCGCTCCGCGCCTACAATGCGGAAGGTCGCGTCTTTGTGGAATACCTGGGCGGCGAGATCCAGGGCGAGCTCGGCCGCCATCAGTTCCTCGGTGCCGACATCGTGGAAATCCGCCGCAGCGCCGAAGTGGAGACCCTCGTGACCCCACTGGGTGAACAACTCCGCCCCCGCGAGGGCCCCAAGGAAAACGGCGACGACCAAATGACTCCGGCGCTGCCCACTCTGGCCACCGCCGTCACCGGCAAGCCGCTCTACGGCACCTTCATCCGCCCGGACGGGATCACCGAATACTATGCCGAGCGTGAGAACCTCAATCCGGACAACATGGTGCTCTACTGGATGGCGAAGTTCGACGCCTCGCTGCATGCCGTTTCCGGTGGTGACACTGCTGGATTGGATATCTCGTGGCCGGTGGCCAAGCGGAGCTATCTTCACCAGTGGCCCGCCAGCCCGGCCGACTACGAGCCGGTGAACGTCACCCAGGCCGGCGCGGACGCCGCCCTCGGGCCGAAGTTTGAAGCCATCAGCCTGCCGAGCCTGGTGTTCCAGGACGATCCGGCGGAGCTGGAGGCGGAGATCGACGGTGCCTCCCAGCGCCTGCTGGTCAAGTTCACGTCCAGCAGCCCCGACCGGCGTAACCGCTCGCTGCTCAAGTTCAGTTCGGTGGCGGGTGCCCAGTATGTGCGCCTGTGGATCGAGTCGGAAGAAGCGCTTGGTTCGCCTGCCGTCGCCGATAATCCCGCGACGCTGAACGTCGATGAAACCCGACCCGCGGTTTACACCCTCAACGACCTGAATGGCGACGGTTTGCGCGACTGGTCGCCTGCGACGGCCCTTGCCGCGACCACCGGCGGGCGGACCGCAGCCACTGTTGGCAACCGCATTGAAGCTCCCGGGCCGGGCTATGAAATCGCCGGTCATATCTCCGGCGGCGACTGCTATTCCGCGGCCGCTTATGTGAATCCTCTCGGCGACGCCGGCTTCCCCGGTGGCGCCGCCGGGGCCATCATCCCGGTCAACGCCTTGTCCGGTCGCAATCAACTTTCCGTGTGGTGGTTCAAGAAAGTTTCCTTCCCGGCCGCGACCAAGATCGCGCCGTTCTACGTGCCCGCCATCGCCGCGCGATACACCGTGAGCTGGCCGGAAAATCCGCAGGAGCTCGTAATCGCCTCGCTCAAGGGGCTGGAAAACCCGGGCCTCACCTCCGTTCAGACCTCCGGCAGCATCTATCGCCAGCCGGATCCCGCGCTGCCGGGATACAACCCCAACGAAGAGCACGGCCTGCTGCTCGATGGCAATGTCTTTGCCCTGCGCGATGACTTGAACCTCGCCACCAGCTCCGAGCCGTTCGTCCTGCTGCAATACACCGATGCCGCGGACCGCCGTCCAGCCATGCGTGTGGCCAAAGTGGTCCGCGCGACCGCCACCTATCCGCTGCAATACAACAAAATTGCTGGCACTCCGCTCACTCCTCCACTGCCTCTGGCACTTTTACCGCTGCCCAAGAATCCGGACAAATCGGCGCGCAACGAAGAAGTGGTGCTCCTGCCGGATACTCTGCCTCTGCTCGCAAACGGCAATGCTCCCACCGCCTTCATCGCAGCTTACGGCAAATTCACCTTCGAGGACCGCAAGGGCACGCATTGGTTGTTCCGCGGCCCGCACCTGGGTGAGGTGGCGGCAAATCAGCAGCCGAGCTTCGGCATGAAATTCTATTACAATCAGCGAGAGGACTTCGATTTCCCCGCCCTGGCCCTCAACGCGCAGCCCGCACCGGGCAGCATCCAGCCCTTCATCGCGGACGTCCTCGATGGCAGAGGTTCTTCCGTCACCCTGACCTATCTGCCCAAGTGGCCGGACGACACGTCCCTGCCGGTGGCGCAGCGCAGCGTGGTTCCTGAGCTGATGATGGCGGAAACTCTAGGCAAACAAAAGGCCAGCTCCACCAACGGCGGCGGCCTGCCCCAAGTGCTCGGCCAAACCAGCGCCCAGGTCCTTTATCAGCAATCGCTGGCCATGACGTTGGACGCTTCGTCGGTG